>CAZMWD010000183.1:0-5005 GCA_964569685.1 uncultured Cocleimonas sp.
TTAGCTGTTGCCTTTGGTTTAGCTGTTGCCTTTGGTTTAGCTGTTGCCTTTGGCTTCGCTACCGATGTTTTTGCATTTGAAGATACACGTTCTGCTCTTGAAACCACCTTCTTAGCAGCTTGATTATTAGTCTGTTCAACTTCTTTTTTCTTAGACCCAAACAACATTTTAAATAATCCTTTTACGCCGACAAACACTAACCCACCTACAGTAATAACAATTCCGAATACAGTAGAAAAGACATCTTTCACTTTATCAAAGAATGTTTCTTCGTATAAAGAACTACTCATTGCGGGCATTGAATCAGATGAAGACTTACTTTCAGCCTTCGCCACTGCTGCGTGTCCACTCTTTTTATCAGGATCAAAATCAGGCGGATCAATAATATCACCATCGCTGGTTACACACAGTGCTTTACCTGCACTAATACAACCCAATGGGATGACCAACAAGGTCAACATAGTTGAAACCAAACCACCAAACACCAAAGAAATTGCCATTCCTTTAAAGATTGGATCCGTAATAATAACCAGCGAACCACCGATCAAGGCAAATGTCGTAATTAAAATCGGTCGCGTTCTTGCCTCACAAGAGTGAATAACTGCATCTACAATACTCATCCCTTCATTGATAACTGCATTTTTAGAGAAATCAACCAAGAGAATAGAGTTTCTAACAACAATGCCTGCCAATGCAATAAAACCAATCATAGATGTAGCACTAAAATCAGCCGTACTACCTGACAACACTCCCCAAAGCCAATGCCCTGGAATAATACCAATTAAGGTTAAAGGAATAGGGCTAATCACTATTGCGGGCAATATAAAGTTACCAAACAACCCCACAATCAGCATATAAATAAGCACCAAGGCTGCCATAAAAGCAATACCCATATCTCTAAAGGTTTCGTAAGTTACCGTCCACTCACCGCCCCATTCAAAGTTAGTTGTAAAAGCGGTCTCTTCACGACCCAACCAACTACCACTAGTAACGACTGTACCATCGGGCGCCATATAGCCTTTACCATCATTTGCAGCTGACAGTAAATCTTGCACTTGCATCATGCCATAAACGGGCGCAGCCAAATCACCTACTGTTTCTGCGGTCACAAATTCCACAGGACGTAAATCTTTATGGAAAATGGGTTGATCTGCTTTTTCAGTGACAAAACTACCCAACTCAGCTAATGGCATTGTTTTACCCATACGATTTGAAACGGGTAATTGAATCAAACGATTAATTTGCGAGCGCGCACTTAACGGCACCTGCATCACGATGGGCTTGGGATTTATTAAGGCATTCTTTTTAATATCGCCGATAATGAAGCCCCCCATTGCCATTTCAAGGGTTGAATTAATATCTTCTACCGTAATTCCATTTCGTTGCGCTTTTGCCGCATCTACTTTAAAGCGTAATATATCGTGTGGCTCTTCAAGAAAATTATCGACATCAGCCAAATTCTCGGCTTCTTCAAAGAATTGAGTAAGGTCTTTAGCAACCTGACGACGTACCTCCGCACTAGGTCCATAGACTTCTGCCACAACCGATTGCAGTACAGGCGGGCCAGGTGGCATTTCAACCACTTGAATCTTTGCCCCCACTGCTTTAGCCATAGGTGTCAAGGTAGCCCTTGCCTCTACGGCAATTTCATGACTGGTACGTTCTCGGTCATTTTTATTGACTAATTGAATTTGAACATCGCCCTGCCACGGACTCTGGCGTAAATAATAATGACGTACCAAACCATTAAAATTAAATGGGGACGCTGTACCCGCATAGGTTTGAACCGCCGTCACCTCTTCAATCACCCGCATTTCATTGGCTATTTTACTAATAAAATTAGCCGTAATAGGCAGTGCCGTTCCTTCGGGGAAGTTAACCACTATATTAAATTCAGGCTTATTATCCAAGGGTAGCATTTTTACTTTTACGCCTTTGGTGTAGAAAAAAGTCAGGCTTAAAAAGAAAACACCGATGATAGAAAACAATAATATTTTTCCTTTTCTCTTATCAAGAATCAAAGGAATAAACAAACCCCTAAAAAACTTCTCCATCATTGCAGCTTGACGATGTTCTTTTTCTTCCATCACATCTAACTGAGATAGACTAGGTTTCAGCTTATTAGTAAGCCAAGGTGTAAAAGCAAATGCTGCAAACAATGAAAACAACATAGCAACCGAACCTAATATAGGAATCGGCGACATATAGGGACCCATCATGCCACTCACAAAACCCATCGGCAATAATGCAGCAATAACAGTAAAGGTCGCTAGAATGGTCGGGTTACCCACTTCACGAACAGCATCGACGGCAACATCAACATCCAGACTTCCAGATAACAACCAGCGTCGATAAATATTTTCTACCACCACGATGGCATCATCCACCAAGATACCAATAGAAAATATCAAAGCAAACAAGCTCACTCGATCGATGGTTAATCCCAACAACCAAGCTGACAATACAGTAACCGTAATTACAACAGGAATGATAATTAAGGTAACCAGTGAAGCACGCCAGCCAAGAAACAACCAAATCAGCACGGTTACAATCAAGGTGGCTTTAACGAGTTTAATCATTAAGCCATTGACTTTTTCTCTGGCAGATTCGCCATAATTTCGGGTGATTTCCACATGCACATTATCAGGGATTACCCGCCCTTTTAAGTGATCAAGCCTCTTCAAGACCGCATCTGCGACATTAACACCATTGGTACCGTGTTTTTTCGCAATAGCTATTGTTACAGCAGGCGCACCATTGGCAATCTCATTTGCATAAGGGTTTTTATGCGCATCGCTGTCTTCATCGTCATCTTCTGTAAACTTATTTTTTGCAGCACCCGTGTAATAACCAACAATTTTTGTTGCCTCACTAGGGCCTTCTGTCACGGTTGCCACATCACGAACATAGACGGGGCTGCCACCAACAACGGTCACCATCAAACGTTTCACATCACTCGCAGATTGCAAGAAGGAACCCGTTATGACTTTAAGCACCTTATTACCAGGCTCGACTGAACCTGCACTTCGCTCAGAGTTTGCCATACGAATTGTATTGGCAACTTGCGCCAAAGACACGTTGTAGGTAGCTAAACGCTCTGGCAATACTTCTACGAGTAGTTGATCTATTCGACCATAAACGATGAAACTCTGACTAACATTGGGCACTTCACGTAACTGCTGCAATGTATCCAATGCAACCAATTTTAATGAAGCATCATCCACATTATTCGACCATAACGTGATCGTAACTAACGGGACATCATCAACCCCCATAGGCTTTACCAGAAAACCCGCTATACCCTGTGGCATTTTATTCTTATTAGATTCTATTTTATCATGCAATTTAACAATGGATTCTTCAAAGTCTTGACCCACTTTAAATTGAACCGTCACCATTGCCTGACCACGAGAAGAGGCAGAATATACATGCTTTACGCCTGTAATTTCAGACATTAAGCCCTCTAAAGGACGAGCCACCTGACTGACCACTTCTTCACTTGTTGCACCCGGATAGCTTACAAATATATCCACCATCGGCACGGATATTTGTGGATCTTCCTGCCTCGGGGTTTGAATCATCCCCAAAATTCCCAGCCCTAAAAATGCCAGCAATAGCAACAAAGCTAAAGGCGAAGTAATAAACATTTTGGCCATTCCGCCCGCAATGCCAAGGTTTTTACTGAGTGTTATGTCTTTATTTTTTGATTGATTAGTTTGATCAGTCATATGGCTATCTTCTATTAAATAAGTGGCTATCTTCTATAAATAAGTGGCTCAGTTGGCTTACCACATCTAATGCTCTAACTTTTTAAGAACATTAAGAATCAGGGTACCAACCAGAAGTAGCTCCCACGGGTGGGTTATCAATGATTCTTTCACCCTCTTCCAAACCAGAAACCACTGCCACCATTCTATTACCTTGATCTACCCCCAAACGCACTAATCGCAACGACGAGGTTTTATCTGCTTCGTTAACAACCAATATCGTAGGTAGACTTCTGCCTTGTATCAATGCAGAACGCGGAATAGTAACAACCCTTTTCCCGCCCGGTGTTGTATCAGGTAAAAATACCTCTGCGTACATTCCAGGGTTTGCTGGATAACCAATTTTTAAGTCAAACTTAACAACAACGGTATGACGAGAAGGATCAGCAACAGGGTAAATTTGTGAAATACGAGCGTCTGCCATTCCAGTGCCCACTCTTGCTTTAACCATCATTCCTTTTTTAAGACTCGACACTAACACAGAAGGAACATCGGCTTTTAAACGCAGGTATTTAATAAAGCCATATTTCATTAATGGCTGACCAGGCTGAACAGCATCACCTACCTCAACCATTTTGCCCATGATGATTCCTTCGAAAGGCGCGATAGAGACAGTATCGTTAATTTTAGTATTTAGCTCATTTAACTGCGACCAAGTCATCATTACTTGGCTTTCAGCTTGAGATACACCGGTGGCGCTATTCATAAGATCTGAATAACGATTATAATCAGAATCATAATCGCCCATCATTTCGTACATGGGGCGCGTCATGTAAATATCCATCATTGATGGCAAACCCATACCCGGCATTCCAGAAATATCTTTACTGCGTGGCGAAACCATTTCTCGTTGATGCTGTGCTTGTGAATTTTTTAACGCAGCTTGTGCTGATGTAATCTGCGCCCAAAGTGTATTTCGTTTAGCAAGCAACGTTGAATCATCAATTTTTACTAACACATCACCTTTTTTAAAAGCTGTTCCAACTTCCCCGCCCAACGAAGTGATTTTACCGGGCGTCTGTGCTGTTACTGTAATTTCCTTGAAGGGAATAACCGTACTACCTAATACGGTTTGAGAACCTGATGAACTACTACCCACGGTAATAATTTCTGCCGCAAACGCATTTGTTGCCGCAAAGAAAGCAGGCACAAACAAGCATAAGCTAAAAGTAAATATTTTAAGCTGAGCATTTTTTTTAAACATTTTTATTCCTATGTATATATCATCCTTAACCCTA
>CAZMWD010000184.1:0-4997 GCA_964569685.1 uncultured Cocleimonas sp.
TTTAATAAACTATGTGATCGAGACGGAATGAGATATAGGCGTGCAGATGTTAAAGCTTGAACTCAAGTGTTCCAAAACAATCAAAGGGGTTAGACTCGATTGATATTTGAGTTTGGCAGAAGTATAAATGTAACCTTGTATTGTCTTTGGTTTATAACCTAGAATAGAAGCGTTTATAGATGATCTAACAGTTACAGAATTATATCAATCGAGTCTTTGATTTATTAAATTAATGGTGGGTTAGGTTGATTTTCAAGACAGTATCTGACCCCTTGATCTTCCTTATCGAGAAATCTCTTCTTGTTCCAATATGAAAGATTTTCAGGCGCGCCGAATGCAGGCACGTTTTCGTAACCCCGAAACCAATAAGCCGGAGCTATTACACACACTCAATGGTTCTGGTTTAGCAGTGGGTAGAACCTTGGTTGCGATTCTTGAAAACTATCAGAATGAAGACGGTAGTATTCGTATTCCTGAGGTATTACAGTCTTATATGGGCGGGAAAAGTCTTTTGAAATAAAAAATTTTAAATTCTAGTATAAAAATAAACGATAAGAAACAGTCGCTTAGAAATAGGGTTCATACTATACGACAAAAGGTAAGGATTCATTAAGCTATAATTAATATTAATCCACTTATACTTGCTATTATAAATTCTAATAAATTTTAGTTGATGCCGGTAATCACTAAATTAATAATAAAAAAAAACAAAGAATAATAATAATGCAAAAATATAAGCTGAACTTTTTCAATAGTTTTATTCCTGCGCTACTTCTGTTGGTCGGAATAAATCTCCTATTATTTCCTAATAGTGTGTTGGCAGCACCCGAACAGGTGTGCTCGACAAATTTGGGGGGTACTTTTAGTTTTAAAAATCCGCGAACAACAGTTGATAGAAAGGGTAGGCAAGGGCATGTCTACCTTTTTAGTGATGTGCTAACAGGGGTTGACGCAAAAGTTACTGTTGTTAATACAAAAAATGCTTATATTGACGCTATTGATACTTTTTATCATAACCCTGCTGGTTATGATGATGCACTTCAACCTGATGTGAAAGTCACTAATACCAATAACGGCGATCATTATGTTGATTTAAAAATTGAATTTTTAGATGCAACGACTCATACACCCCATTCATTTCCAGCACACGCAAGTTATACCGTTTCTGCTCTTGATGTAGATGGTGTCGGGAATTCTTCCAAAAGAGAATTTGTAGGATTTAAAGGGTTTGATCGTCATTATTTAGAAAAAAATTCCAATTTAGCTATTCGAAATAATGGGGGTTATACAGAATTTATTACCCGTAATGGCGAAGGTTTAGCAGGGTTAACAACATCTGCTACGTCAAATATTGTTACCGCAAAATACAGTAATGTGAATGTCTTTTATTATCGTGCAGGCATTAAACTCTCTGGATCAAATAATGCGAATGAGCGTTTCTTCTCACTTTATTTTGATTGCATTACCTATGATGATCCAACCGATCCACCAGAACCTGCTACAGGCAATGGCACCTTAAGATACGCCAACAGTGGTACAGGAAAATACAAAGATCGCATCTTGTTTATGGATTGGAAAGATTCGGCATTGAGTGATGGCATTCAAGAAGGCGATACAGTTGAATTTGAAATTCCGGAAGAAAGTTGTTTGGCGGAGGGTAAATTGACCGCTACTTTTTCTAATATAGATGATCCAAATAATATTGCAGATACGACCTTACCCACCGATATGAAAACGTGGGATGGTTCGGGTTTTTACAAACTTTATGATACAGCCGGACGCGGGGAGGCGATTTATACACAAGAGTTTATGCTTCAACCGGGTCAGGAAAGCACTCACTTTAAGTTTACGATTGATTGGCAAATGACGGTTTCAGGAATATCAGTCAAGCCCGATATTTTTCTGATAGACGCTGAATCAACAACCGATAATTCAGAACAAATTGACGCAATTACCAACGGTGGATATTGGTCTGTAGTAGAAAATGCGCAGAGCAATACCTACGAAGTAGACGGTTTAGGTACTCAGGAAGTCAGTATAAAAAATACAGAGCATCCCAGGCCTTATGAAGTAGAAGGCTGGTCGCCCTTACTGTTAAGTAAAGGCATGACGCAAACAACGATTGATATTAAGAACTTTGATTCTAACCATGGTAAAGAAGGCATTGCATTTGCATTGCTTGCACCCTGTGATCATGGCGATGCACCTGCAAGTTACGGTGATGCGGGTCATGCTTTTAAAGAAGAGCCTATTGCTGCTGATAAATATGAATTAGGGCTTCAGTTTTATACACAGCTTTCTACACAGCCGCCCTTTATTGGTTCAATACCGCCGGATAGTGAATCAAGTACACAAGCAGATCCAAATGATAGCGAGTCTGCGTTGGGTGATGATCTTCATAAAGATGCTTATGATACGCAACGTGATGATGATGAAAGTATTATGATCGATGCTTTATCTCAAAATAGTAGCAAACAAATCACCGTGAATGTTTCACATGCACCCACTCATGAAAGTTACCTTCACGCATGGTTTGATTGGAATGCAGATGGCGATTTTGACGATAACGCAGAGCACGTTGTTAGTAATCAGGCAGCCGTAATGGGAGCAGTCACACTTAGTGCTGATGTTCCAGCAGATGCTACGGTTGGCATGAGTTACGCGCGTTTTCGATTTAGTTCGCAGCGAGATTTATCTTCATCTGGCTATGCAAAAGATGGTGAAGTAGAAGATGTAGCAATTGAAATCATAGAAGGTGGTGTTTGTGTGATTGATGATTTATCGCACCAGCTTTATTCAACGGCATCGGTATCAGCAAACTCTACCTACCTTAGTAATTCCACACGGGTGTATCAGGCAAAGTTTAATAATCAAGACTGGTCTGGGCAGTTATTGTCTTATGATTTAAAAACGACGAATAAGGATGGCAATGTAAAATCATTGAAATGGAATGCGGCAAATACCATCAGTCGAAGCGGGCGTAAGCTGTTTACCTATGATCCTTTGCAACCCACCGATAAAGGGCAATTATTTAAGTGGAAAAATCTTAATAGTTCGCAACAAACTATTTTAAAAAATGGCGGATCAAAGAAACGGGGTAAAAAACGACTGAGGTGGATTGAAGGTAAGGCGCACGATGAAGGTGCTTTATTTAGAACAAGAACGACTATTTTAGGCGATATTATTCATTCTAATATAGTGTTTAAAGGTAATCTGACTAACTATGGTTATCAAAATTTACCCGAAGGTTCATCTTATGGGGCATTTTTAAGAGACAAACAAAAAACCCAGCGCACTCTTTTTGTCGGTGCAAATGATGGCATGTTGCATGCATTTAATGCAGACAATGGCAGTGAGTTATTTGCATTTATACCCAATGAGGTTTACCCAAAATTAGTCACCATCAGCCAGCCTAACTATGGTTGTAAAGCAGAAGGCTGCTTGAAACATGAATATTTGGTGGATGGCACATCATCAATAGGAGATGCGTATTTTGATTCAACATCCACTTGGCATAGTGTATTGGTGGGTTCATTGGGCAAGGGTGGAAAAGGGATTTTTGCACTTGATGTTTCTGATCCTGAGCATTTTTCAGCAGATGATGTTTTATGGGAAATTTCTGCTACTCAAGCAAGTAGTGCAGGCACAGATGCGGATAAATTTATAAATCACATGGGCAATAGTTTACCTTCTGCAAGTGTGGCGCGACTGCATAATAGTGATGCTTCAAAACGATGGGCTGCAATTGTAGGTAATGGTTATGAAAGCAAAAATCATCAAGCGGTATTGTTTATCATTGATGTGGAAACAGGTGCGTTAATTAAATCAATCAATACCGGTGTGGGTACGCCAGAGCGTCCAAATGGTTTATCTACCCCTATCGCAATAGATTCTAATAACGATCGTATTGTGGATAGAATTTATGCGGGTGATTTATGGGGCAATATGTGGGCATTTAATGTGGCGGGGAATGATCCTACACATTGGAATATTGCCTATAGCGCACCGCTATTTACTGCATCAACCAGTACCAATACACAGCTTATTACTGCTCCACCGCAAGTGGGTAGAAACCCGTCGGGCGGTTTAATGGTGTACTTCGGTACAGGTAAATACTTTGATGTAGATGATAATATGTTTGAAGGTACAACACCTGCGGTCAACACCTACTATGGCATTCATGATAATGGCGCACCAGTCAATAAGAGCAGCTTGTTACAACAAACGATTCTTCAAGAAGGCGCAGCAGGTAACACAGGGTTTAATGCCAGAGTGACCTCAAATCATAAGGTTAATTTTGGAACACATCATGGTTGGTTTATGGATTTAGTGTCACCTTCTGGTCAACGTAAACGTGGTGAACGTGTTATATCTCAAGCTTTGTTAAGGCAGGGTCGTTTAATTTTTACAACGATGACACCGCCACAAAATGATTGTGTCTGGGGTGGCAAAAGCTGGCTGATGGAATTTGATGCAGTTAATGGCAGTCGTTTGAATGTAATTCCATTTGATACTAACAATGATAAGAAATTTACGGGCGAAGATAATGTTGATTACGAAGGTAACGCAACCATTATGTCGGGTATACAAGACCCTGATTTAGGCGTTGTTTTTAGTACACCCGCAGTGATTACGCATGATAGTCGTACAGAAGGAAAATACTTAACAGGAACAGCGGGCAAGGTGGGTATGTTTAGAGAATCTGCCAGTCGTTTTTCTGGGCGAATGTCGTGGCGACAGTTGCGTTAAAATCTTGATAATTAATTTAAAGAGACCTCAGCATAACTCAGGTGACGAGTAAAAATGGCTGAAATCCCACTGCTTCTCGTTGGAAATCTTGCTAATAACTCGTTATTAGCTTCATTTCCCGCCTCAATCAGTGAAATTTCAACCGATTTTTCTTTCGCCACTGAATTATGCTGAGGTCTCTTAAAAATAAAAATAAAAATAAAAATAAAAATAAAAAATTATGATTACATTTAAAAAACAAGCAGGAT
>CAZMWD010000185.1:0-4994 GCA_964569685.1 uncultured Cocleimonas sp.
TTTTTTGATGTCAACCTCTCCAAAAACCGAACCCAATCGTGTTCCACCTGCCACAGCCCTGATCATGGCTTTATAGATAAACGTGAAAATGGCGTTTCTAAAATGGCTTCGCTAGGTGATGATGGACAGTCATTAGGGGATAGAAATACCCCGACGGTTACCTATGCGATGTTTAGCCCTGACTTTTCAATCAATAAAAAAGGCATCATTAAAGGTGGTCAATTTCATGATGGCAGAGAAAAAGACTTAGAGGGGCAAGCGGGGGACCCGCCAATTAATCCGATAGAAATGGGGATGCCAGACAAAACATCGGTTGTAGCGCGTATTAAAGAAAACCAACATTATCAAAAAAGTTTTAAAGCACTTTATGGCGAGTCTATTTTTGATGATGCAGATAAAGCTTATACTGCCATGACAGATAGTATCGCGACGTTTGAACGTACCGAGTTGTTTGCGCCATTTGACTCAAAATATGATCGTTATTTAAAAGGTGAATACACACTCACCCAACAAGAAGATTTAGGTATGACGCTATTTTTCTCAAAACAGTTTACTAACTGTAATATTTGTCATCAACTCAATTCATCACAAACACATCCAAAAGAAACGTTTAGTAATTATGAATATCACAATATCGGTGTACCCGCTAACGTAGCATTAAGAGAGAAAAATGGAAAAGGTAACGTTTTTATTGATTATGGTTTATTAGATAACCCTGCCGTAAGTGATAAAAAACACGCAGGTAAATACAAAGTACCGACACTCAGAAATAGTGCGGTAACAGGGCCCTATATGCACAACGGCGTTTTTAAAGACTTAAAAACCGTTGTATTGTTTTATGATAAATATAATAGCCGTAGCAAAAAAAGAACGATTAATCCTGAAACAGGTAAACCTTGGGATACACCAGAAGTGCCTGATACTCTCTCATTAAAAGAATTAAAAACAGGCCCTGCGTTGCCTAATAAACGTATCAATGCGCTCGTTGCATTTATGAGAATATTGACTGATAAGCGCTATGAGCATTTGTTAGTTCCTTAGTTACTAAATTCCCCATACATAACCAGTCGATGATCAAATAGTTTTAAACCATGCTGAGCAGCAATTTCGCGCTGGCGCTGTTCAATAATCTCATCATGAAACTCTATGATTTTTCCTGTTTTCACATCAACCATATGATCGTGATGTTCTGAATCATAGAGTTCAAAAACGGCATGTTCTGGTGAAAAATGATGGGATAACACTAATCCCGCTTTTTCAAGTTGGTCTAGCACCCTATAAATTGTACCCAGTGTTAAGGGTGTTTTATTTTTATTTAGGGTTGCATACATATCGTTGGTGCTTATATGTCGCTCCTTTGATTCCTCTAAAAGCTTTAGGATAAGTAATCTCGGTTGGGTTGTTTTTAAACCCGCTTCCTTTAATGAATTCATTTGATGATACCGTCAGTCATTCTCATTTGCATTTGTAGATAATAATAGTTATCATTAATCTTATCAATAATAATTTAACTGTTAACTATGTACATTTGTATTTGTAAAAAAATCACTGATACACAAATTTACCAAGAAGTAGAGCGCGGTGCATCGTCTGTAGATGAGCTGAGCGAGCGATTGGGTGTATCATCACAGTGTGGAAAATGTAAAAAATGTGTGCATAAAATGCTGAGTCGTAAAGTATCTGAAATGGCGTATTTCCCGATAGATGTCATTGCTGCATAGTAGATTCAACTGATCAAAACCCTAATTTCTTTAGGGGTAATCCTATCAAAATAGAGTAGAGAATCATGACTGATAATGGTTGCTAATATCTTTAGATAATGGATATTTAACGCTTTCAAACTGTTACTCATTTCAAGTGTAATTATTTTAAATTAAAATAATGGTGAATAATAATTAATAGTGATTCACATTACTATCTTATTGATTACATTGGTTTTTTACTTTTGTGCGTGTATTATTGTTCTCAATCTAAGAGGAGAATACATTATGAAAGGCAACAAAAAAATAATCGCAACATTGAATGAATTACTGACGGGCGAGTTAACGGCTCATGATCAGTATTTTACCCATTCCCGTATGCTGGAAGATTTTGGCTATAGCAAGTTATATGAGCGTTTAAGCCATGAGGCAGCAGAAGAACTTGAGCATGCAGATGCCCTGATTAAACGAATTTTATTTTTAGAGGGTACTCCCGATCTTAGTAAACGTGCTGGTTTAGACATTGGTGCTGATGTAGAGGCGATGTTTAAAAGTGACTTGGAAGTCGAATATCAGGTTGGAAAAGACTTACGTTCTGCTATTAAACTTTGCGAAGAAAAACAGGACTTTCAGACGCGACAAGTGTTGATGCCATTATTGAGCGATACCGAAGAAGATCATATGTATTGGTTAGAACAGCAACTGGGTCTAATTCAACGCGTAGGGTTGCAAAACTACTGCCAGTCGCAGATGTGAAGGGAGAATAAGATATGAAAGGTGATACACAGGTATTAGCGCACCTAAATAAAGCGTTAGCGAACGAACTGATTAGTATTAACCAATATTTTTTACATGCGAGAATGTATAAAAATTGGGGATTCAGTGAATTAAATAGTAAAGAATATAAAGAGTCTATCCATGCAATGAAATTTGCGGATGATTTGATCGAGCGTATTTTGTTTCTCGAAGGATTGCCAAACCTGCAAGACTTAGGAAAATTATTGATAGGCGAAAATGTCGAGGAAATGCTCAAAACAGATTTAATGCTAGAAAATGATACTGTGTTACCTGAATTGGTTGAAGCTATAGCGCATTGTGAATCGGTACAGGACTTTGTATCACGTCAACTGTTGGGAAAGATTCTTCATGAAAAAGAAGAACACGTTGATTGGCTAGAAACACAGCATGAGCTGATTAAGAGTGTTGGTATAAAGAATTATCAACAGACTATGATGTAGTTTTTTTACGCAGATCTAGACCATAAAAAAAGCACGATTTATTCGTGCTTTTTTTATGGTTATTGTGGAGCGGATATTATTAAATCCTCGCTCCTTACTGTAAGCGATACGAAATAGGGATGACGTAACTGAGTGATTGCTTACCAACCCCTGCTGGGATGGCGGGAAAGCGGTTTACTTTTTTAACGGCTTGCAATGCCGCTTGATCAAGGCTTTTCACTCCAGATGATTTAACGATACGTAAATTTGAGATAACACCATTACGATTAACGGTAAAACCTACCTGTACAACGCCTTGCTTGCGCATTCTTTTTGCGCGCCGAGGGTATATTTTTTTCTGTTCAATTAACTGGCGAATACTACTGCCATATTGTTTTTCAAGTTGAGGATTGCCTATTGCTCTATGCGGACTAGAGGGGCGACCTGTGGGCTTTGCTCTTGCTACGGGAGCAGTTCTTTGTGGTGCGATCTTCTTAACAACTCTTTTTTGAGGTGTTACTCTTTTGGCGTGTGTGGGAGGTCTCGCTCTCTGAACGGGACGTTGTTGCGGGGTAGGACGCTTGTGATGTTGAGCAGGTGCTGGTTTTCGTGGCGCGACTTTAGTCACAGCACGTACGACTCTTTTAGGAATCGGTTTTTTTTGTACGGGAGGAGGGCGCTTTCGTACAACAGTTTTTGGTTTCGGTGGTGTTTTTTTGCGCGGTTTTATTACCGGCTTTTTCTTTACGATTTTTTTCTTTTTTGGTATAACTTTTTTCTTTGTTACTTTCTTTTTAACCTTAGGCTTAACCTTCTTAGGAGGCTTTGGTTTGACAACAGGTGCTTTTTTAACTGTTGGTTTTTTTGCGGGTACAGGCGGCGTGGCAACCGGCTTTGGTTTTACAATTTCTTTAATAGGCTTTGGAGCTGGTGCTGGAGTAACCACCGCTAGAGGCGGGGGGGCAATTTTAAACATTGCCATCTGCATGGGTATTTTCTTAGGCTTGGGTTCTTCTATTTTAGGGCTTTGCGTTAGAATATAAGCACCCACACTGCCGTGAACGAGTACCGATAACGTTAAGCCAATCAATGAGCGTATATTCATCAAACTAGGCTTTAATTCTTTTGTTCGGTAATGATGGAAAACTTTTCTAATTGCAGTTGTTTAAATAGATCCAACACTTCGACAAATCGACCGAAATCTACACTGCTATCGACACGCACATTGATCGGTGTGGTTTTATCAAGTGCGGCTAATTTTTGTTCAAGTGCTTCGGGTTCTATTTTGTTTTCTTGATAATAGATAACGGATTGTTTATCAATTGCAATTTCAATGACTTTCTCGTTACTAGCAGTCTCTTCAGAAGATGACTGTGGCACATTGATATCTAGTTTGCTAGAAACAACAAAGGTTGCAGTAGTGAGTACAATCGCGAGGAGTACTAGCATTATATCGATAAAGGGGATGACATTAATGGTTTCAAAGCGGCGCATTATTTATTCGCACCATTATTGTTGCTAATGTTACTAGCTGTTGCTAATGCTTGATTGTGTTTATCTTTCTTCCAGTCAGCAAATACAATATCAATTTTTCTTAATAAAGCGTTGTAAATCATAATCGCAGGGATAGCGACAACCAAACCACCCGCCGTTGCTTTTAGGGCGAGTGATAAGCCCAGCATAATATTATTGGTGTTTATCTCGCCGCCTTTTCCAAGATCGTTAAAGGTGATTAAAATGCCTAACACTGTTCCCAATAAGCCAACGTAAGGTGCGTTTACACCAATGGATGAAATGGTGGTAAGCCCGCGTGTTAAGGCAACTTGAAGTTCTTCTTCTACCTCAAAGTTATCGGTTTTTACACTCCTTAAATAAAGCCAGCGTTCAAGCGCAAACCATACTACTACGACACTCATTAAACCTAAAATGCCAAAGATGCCGTAATCTAAATTGGCTTTTAAAAACTCAATCATTATTTGTAAACCCTGTTATAAAATAACTACAAACATTCAGTTTGTAGCGTGGAAAAGTAAAAACTCACGTTCTAAGAACGTGGTTTTGATCTCACCCTAGGAGC
>CAZMWD010000186.1:0-4980 GCA_964569685.1 uncultured Cocleimonas sp.
ACCTGACTGAATTTACTTATTGTCATACAAAAAAAAGGGTTCTCCATCTTCATCAACAATACAGGCATTCATTTTTTGCGCAAAGTTGTTCGCAAGGTCATCTGAGTCTGTATTATCACTCTTCATAAATTGATCCCAGCCTTTTTCATGGCGTTTGAAACAAGCATCAAACTGTGTATTGACGGCAGTGATGCAAGCATCGCTATCATGGTCTTTACATATTTCGAGAAAAGACGCTTTTAAATCATCTGGACTAACATCTTGATGACGCAGTTTTAGAGCAGTGATTGCAACAATGGCGATTAATAGATAAAAAAGTGCTGATTTCATATTATTCAACAAGACCTTCAAGTTTTAACATGGATTCGGCTGATCCATTTAAAAAATAGTTCCCATTTACTCCAACATAAGGCACAAAATTAACCCTAAACCAGTCAAACGCGTTTCTATTCTTAACCGATGTTAATAACGAGAATAAACTTAATGAAATCAGTTTTTTTAAATGTATTTTGTTCTTCATAATATATCCTTATATAAAGAGGAGCAGTAAACCACTGCCCTCTTAATTGTTATTTATTACGGCTATTCACACTCTTCTACGGTAACGTAATAACGCAGGAAGTAGAGACAATAAAATGATGCTTAATGGTAGACTCCCTCCGCCACTATTTTCTGTAGAAGGTGTTGTTGGTGTAGAAGTCCCGCTTCCACTCGCACCGATGGCAGTTGTTTCTGAATCGCTGTTATTATCTGTCTTCGTATCAAGCTGATCTGCAGTAACACTAGCGTTATTGGTTATTCTAGTTGCCGATGAAGGAGCGCGTACTTTGATGACCGCATTATAGCCATCACCTGCTAAAACGTGACCCATGGTACAGGTTACCGTTTGACCGTTGGCAGAACATGAACCTGTATTGGAATTAACAGAACCACTGATAAAAGAAGTACTCGCGGGCAGAGTATCCGTTATCACGATATTTTGTGCATCGCTACCATTCTCATTGGTGACTGCTAACGTATAATCAATCGTACCCGATGGGCTTACGGGATCAATAGCATCGGTTTTCACTAATGATAAATCAGCACGTAAATCGAAGACTAAGATTCCCTTGCCATTGTTTAAATACAAGTTTTGACCGTCATTGGAAAGCATTAATTCTTCGCCTGCACCATCAAATAGAATACTAGAGCTACGTTCTATAGTACCCACGTAAGATAAATCACCTGTACTTTCATTGCGTCTCCAAGCACTAATGTTATCTTTAATAGGGTCAAATGTGTAAATAAACCTTTGATCTGTGCTTATAACTAATTTTGAATTTGCAGAAAAAAGAAGGCGTCTATCTCCTATCGTTCCAGAAACATTTTTAATGAACGTTAAGAGTCCATTATTTCCACGGCTGAAAATGGAAATACTATCTTTATCATCACCACTACCACCGACAGTATAGACATATTTTCCATCATTAGAAATTGCCGACCCAGAACCACCAGAACCTGCGCCCACAATATCATCTGACGTAGTATAGGAACTTCCCTCAGGTATAAAACTTTGAATGAGATTAAGCTTTCCATTACTCTGATTAATGCTGTAAACATGTAAATGACCATCAGAGGATGTACTTGAACCGTACAGGGTTTTTCCGTCCGGACTGACTATCAATTCACCTGCACCTCCTGACCCATTAGAAGGAGTGACTACGTTTGTTTGTACCGTTGTAATATTCCCATTGGGCGCTCTTAAAATAGCCGATAATTGATTTCCATTAATACCATCTCCAACAAACATGAATTTGCCATTTTTACTTAGCGTTAACCCATCTCCAGCTCCTGATACAAGCACTCTATTGTGGTAAGTAAGTTGATTGGCTGAGTTCACATCAAATCTTAGTACTGAAGATCTAAAGCTCAGATCTCGATCTCCTCCAAATCTTGCAGCAATATAAACTTGCTTGCTATTTGGACTAATGACTATACTCCCAGGGAAAAAACGGGGGTCCAAACCGCTAATAAAATCACTCGCTACCAGCGATTGCACTTCGTTTAAAAGCTCCCCTGTCACAGAGTCTCTGGAATGAACAAACAAACCATCTGGTCTGATTGTTGTTGACACTATAAATTTTCCATTTGGGCTTACAGCGTGGTTAGTAACAAGTCCTATTTGTTGCGCTTCTACAAAGCCTAGAACGTCAGCATTGGCTGTTGAAAAAGTCATAAACGGTAAAGAGAGTGATAAAAAAAGCATTCTAAAATATTGTGTGATTTTCATATTAATTCTCCAGTTTGATTAAGGCGTATTCACATTGCCAGAAAGGTTATTGCTGTAGGTATTGTTTTCTAAGGTAATAAAGCAACCGTCTGATTCATCGCCAAATTGGAAGACACCCCAACTTATACTGTCTTTTATGGTGCTATTGCTTACAGTAAAGCGGGTAGGGTCAGAGGAAAAGCAGACGGAGTCAATACTTGCAGAGTTTGACGGGTTGCCCAATCCTGCATATTCAACAGTTACATGATCCAGAATATTATTAGCACTATTTGAGCGGTGAAATTCTATGCCTGCCCAGTAACCTGGTACTTTTTCCAGCCCTGTAAACAAGATAGGCTCCGCACTTGTACCAATCGCCTTAAGTGAGCCACTGGAAGTAACATAAAATTTAGAGCCTGAGCTAAAGGTAAGTGAAACACCTGCCTCTAGTGTTAGCCCTGCATTAATATCGTATCGAGTGGTACTACGCAAAAAGTAGGGAGCATCCAATTTTTTCCACGTTTGTGATGTTTCGATACTTTGATCAACGACATGGATACGGTCATCTGTATTACCCACATAATGGCTATCAGCACCGAGTTGACTAACCAATTCTGTGGGTATATCAATGGGTCGATCATTTAAGGTGAGCGTATTATTTTCAAAAGCATCTAGCTTGATACTTTTATCAAAAAGTTTGAAACCTAAATCACTCGCCTGACGTAAAATTGTATTTTTGATACTCATGCGAGCGGGATCAAAACTAAAAGAGACCGTATCAATATTGATAACACCATATTCTACGGTGACATGGTTCAGTTTGTTGTTTATGCTATTGGAACGATAAAATTCAATGCCTTCCCAGTAGCCCGGTGTTTGCTCTTGACCCGTAAAGAGAATAGGGTTGGATGTAGTCCCTTCTGCTTTAAGAGAGCCAGAACTATCAACAAACAATTGTGCACCTGAATTGAAAATTAACGTTGTTCCCGCTTCAATAGTCACCGCTGCATCAATATCATACCGACCAGTGGATCGCATAAAATAGGGTGCATCGAGTTTTTTCCAAGTTTGTGAAGTGGTAACATCTTGATCATAAACATGAATACGATCATCACTATTGCCAGTAAAACGACTATCATTACCAAGTTTCCCTACCATGCTGGAAGGTAAGTCGATAGGTCGTTCGTTTCCAGTCAGCGTAATATTTTCAAAAGCATCCAACTTTACGCTCGTATCAAAGATACTAAGCCCCAAATCACTGGCAAAGCGTAATGTCGTATTTTTGATATTCATCCGCACAGGATCAAAGGAAAATGATACGGTGTCGATATTTTTAACACCATACTCTACGGTAACATGATCCAGTTTGTTATTGATGCTGTTAGAACGATAGAATTCGATACCTTGCCAAAATCCCGGGGTAGCTTCACGGGCTGTGAAAACAATGGGTTTTGCAGCTGTTCCCACTGCAAATAAGGATGCACCTGATTCGACTCTAAGTTTTTTGCCAGCATCAAATTCCAATCGTACACCCGGTGAAATGGTTAGTTTTGCAGGGTTGTTCACTTCTAGACCATTAGGCAATTTATAACAAGGTTCGCTTAATGTGGTGTCTTGAAGAATATCTCTGTCATTCAGTGTGATACAAGAAGCCACTGCACTATTGGTAATAGTTAACGTAGCTGTTTGTGTGCCTAAACTTGCACCCGATGGACTGGATAACTGTAGTTGAATCGTTTCATTACCTTCAGCGATTGCATCGGCTGAAATTTGAACTGTAAAAGTTTTCGGTGATGAATCATTCGCGGCCCAGTTTAGCGTTCCTGAAGTTGCGGTAAAGTCAGAACCAGCAGTTGCAGAGCCTCCCGTAACGGCATAATTAACAGAAGTAGCTTGTCCCATATTTCCGCTACGATTGACTGTAATGGTAATGCTAGTGGCATTTTCATTGACTTGGTAGTTACTGGTAGAAAACGAAACATTCGTATTGCCAGAACCGCCACCGCCACCGCCACCATTTACGTTTGCACATGATTCATTACTAGAAGGTGATACATTACCCGCAGCATCCACCGAGATAATTCGATAACAGTAGGCAGTGCTTGAACGTGGTAAGTTAAAATCGGTATATGCTGTAGAAGTAATTTGCGCAATTTGTGTATTCGCATTTCTCGGTGCGCCACGCATAACAAGGAAGTTAGATACATCATTAATCTGTGACTGTGTCCAGTTGAGTTGTATATCATCACCCGTAGCGACTGCAGTTAAACCACTAGCAGTCGGTGGCGCGGTGGTATCTGCTGTATCAAGTATAAGTGGTGATGTTGGTGATGTTTTATTGGATGTTTGCGCACGACCATCAATCGCTTCTACTTCATACGTATAATTAGTATTGTTAGATAAACCTGTATCAGTAAAAACAGGGTAGGGGCTGGTCGCAATGCGTGTACCATTACGGTAAATATTATAACCTGCGACACCTTTATCATCGGTGGATGCTTCCCATACAATCACGATTTCTGTACTACTAGCAGGTAGGGCGCGTAGCTTGGTCGGTATCGTGGGCGGGCTATCATTACTCGCGGTAAAGTCAGTGGTAAGTGGTAGTTTATTAACACCGATACCTTGTGTATCGCCATTATTTTGATTAAATATTAAGGTAATTTGGTTATTGTTAATAATCACTTCATTGTTATTTAAAAAGTTATCAAAACCCGAACCATTAACATTAA
>CAZMWD010000187.1:0-4959 GCA_964569685.1 uncultured Cocleimonas sp.
TGATTAACTGTGGTGAACAAGCAGGGCAAACGGTGTTTCATATTCACCTTCACTTACTCGCAGGGCGTGATTTGAGCTGGCCACCGGGTTAGGAGCCTGTCCGAGAATAGAGAACCTACTGCAAATCCCATACAATCCATAAGGTGAGATTATCGAAATCGTTAAATAGCCGTGCTATTCGCCTCGTTCGATAAACTCACCTTATGGTTTCTCTGTGATTTTCGCTACGATTTCTATTCTCGGACAGCCTCCTAGGTATTACTATTTCTTCGGGCTTAAAATACTATTCACCCTGTCCAACTTAGCATCCGTATCAGGATAATCCAGCGTATAATGTAATCCACGACTTTCTTTGCGTTGCTGCGCCGAACGAATAATTAACAACGCCACTTCCGCAAGGTTTCTTAATTCAATTAAGTCACTGGTGACGCGGAAGTTGGAGTAATATTCATCTATCTCGGTTAATAATAACTCTGCACGGTTACGTGCCCGTTGTAAGCGTTTAGTGGTACGCACAATACCAACATAATCCCACATAAAACGGCGCACTTCATCCCAGTTGTGATTGATAACAACACGTTCGTCGGAATCTGTAACACGGCTTTCGTCCCACTCTGGAATATCAAATGATTCGCTTTGATGAGTGCTTGATTCGCATCGTAAAGTGATGTCTTTAGCAGTTGCTTGACCATACACCACGCATTCTAATAATGAATTGCTCGCCATGCGATTTGCGCCGTGTAATCCAGTAAAGGTGGTTTCACCAATTGCATATAAACCATTAAGATCGGTTTGCCCCACTTTATCGACCATTAAACCACCGCAGGTATAATGTGCCGCTGGTACGACAGGAACGGGTTCTTTATTCATGTCGTAGCCAAATTTTTTGCACATGGCGTAAACATTGGGAAAATGTTCGAGTAAAAATGATTTTGATTTGTGGCTAATATCTAGAAATACAGAATCAATACCGAGGCGTTTCATTTCATGGTCAATAGAGCGCGCTACAATATCACGCGGGGCTAATTCGGCGCGTTTATCAAATTTTTCCATAAAGCGAGAGCCGTTTGGTAATAACAAACGACCACCTTCACCGCGTACTGCTTCCGTAATCAGGTTGGATTTTGCATGCGGGTGATAAAGGCATGTCGGGTGAAATTGCATAAATTCCATATTGGCAACCCGGCATCCTGCGCGCCAACCCATCGCGATTCCATCACCACTCGCGCCATCGGGATTACTGGTATATAAATAGACTTTACTTGCACCGCCGGTGGCTAAAATTGTATAACGGGCATCAAATGGAGTAATTTTTTTACTGTTAATATTCAGTACATAAGCCCCAATACATTGGTTTTTTTGTTTGTTTGTATCAACATTCTTGAGTTTATGCGCGGTGATTAAATCAATCGCAATGTGATGTTCAAACAGTTTAATATTGGCTTTTTGTTTTATGTTAGAAACCAATGTGGTTTCAATGGCGCGTCCACTGGCATCTGCCGCGTGTGCGATACGTCGATTTGAATGCCCGCCTTCGCGCGTTAAATGTAAACCATCAATGCCTTCTATTTGATTATCTTCACGTGAAAAAGGAACACCTGCTTTAAGTAGCCAGTCTATTGCTTCAGGGCCTTGCTCGACCACAAAGCGAACCACATCTTCATCACATAAACCAGCACCTGAATCCAGTGTGTCTTCTATATGCGATTGAAAAGAATCAGATTTATCTAAAACCGCAGAAATACCACCCTGTGCATAAAAGGTACTGCCTTCGGTTAATTCTTCTTTACTTAAGATCGCTATACTCAGCGAATCAGGTAGATTTAAGGCAAGGCTTAAACCTGCGGCACCACTGCCAATGATTAGAACATCATACATTTTTATATTTGTAGCTCTTTAAATAAGTTGTTGATTGGTTAATAGTTGTTGTTGGTTCTCAAGGCATATTAGATTATCATAGGTAGATCAATTAATTGGGGAAATTGTTTTTTTGTGTTGTTTTAAGGCATTAAGTGGGCATTTTTTTATTATTTGTATAACCTAAATCACTGCAAGTGATCTAGGTATAATGATTTATAGTGGTAAGGCTTTGTAAATGATAGTAAAGAATAAAAATTCCTTTAGCGAACAAGGCTGCAATAAAACTAAAAAATGCAGTAAAAAAACAAGATATAAAGGAGAAAGGCCCTAATGGGCGAGAACCAAACAGATTTAGAGTTAGTACGGCGAGTTCAAGCAGGTGACAAAAGCGCTTTTGATGTTTTAGTGATTAAATATCAACAAAAAGTGATTAATCTGGTGAACCGTTATGTGCATGATCCTCACATAGCAATGGATATATCGCAAGAAGCGTTTATCAAAGCCTACCGAGGCTTAAAGAATTTTCGCGGTGATAGTGCGTTTTATACGTGGCTGTATCGAATTTCAATCAATACCGCAAAAAACCATTTAGTATCAAGAAGTCGTCGTATGCCAGATGATGATATTGATGCACAAGAAGCGGAGCAATATGAAGGTGGTTCAAAACTACGCGAATACGCAACGCCTGAAAACGAAATGATGACGGAAGAAATTCAGGCAACCGTACAAAAGTCGATAGAAGCACTGCCCGATGAATTGCGTATTGCCATCACCTTACGTGAGCTTGAAGGCTTGAGTTACGAAGAAATTTCAGAGGCGATGGATTGCCCCATTGGCACAGTGCGTTCTCGTATATTTAGAGCGCGTGAGTCGATAGAAACAGAGTTAGCGCCCTTATTGAATTAAGACTGAGTTGAAATCACTAACACAAAGTTAATTAATTGAAATTAATATTAGTTATATTTAAGTAAATATCGAACTAAAGTTTAATCTAACTGTCTTAAAAAATAGAAGATTTTGAGAGAAAAACCATGACTACGTCTACAAAACCTACAACATCTACAGATACCAAACATTCTTCAGGTTCGTTGAATACGACGATTGCTGATGATGTAACAATTGATGAACATCTATCCGCTTTGCTTGATGATGAAGCAGGTTCGTTTGAGCAAAAACGGGTACTGAATGAATTATCTGACAATGATCGAATGCGCAATAAGTTAGCGAGTTACTCGTTGATTGGCGAAACATTGCGTTCTGGTCATTCAGCTGCAATAACAGCAACGGGAACTCGTTTTCTATCCGGTATACAGGATCAGTTGGCAGCGGAAGATACTTATTCTGATCCCGTGTTACAGTCACAACAAAACGAATCAATAAAAACCAGTGCCACCAAGAACGATAGTTCATGGTTGCGCCCTTTGGGTGGTTTTGCAATGGCAGCTTCTGTTGCCGCGCTGGCAGTGATTGGTTTTCAGAATTATTCTGTACCCACAACAAATAGTGTGCCAACGAATAGTGTGCCAACGAATAATGTATCAACAGAGATTGTTGCAACAAACACGGTTGCCCCATTAAATTCAACCCAAGATACGGGCAATACCAACCCTGTTTTAAAAGACAAACTCACAGAAGCCGAAATGGAGTCTGCGATTGTTGTTACGGCTGATCAGTTACAAGACTCTCGATCAGTCGATGCAACTCAATATATTAAAGCGAATTTGAAAACACGCTCTATGTTAAAACGTTACGTTGATAGTCATATGCAGTATGCATCTACGACTTCTTTTATACCCTCGGTACGTGCTATTACTTATTCGGACTTTTAAACAAATGAATCACCATTTTACCTTATTTTGCAAACAGCGAGCCCTTTGTTTGCTGCTTGTTGCGGCATTATTTCCTAATGCTGTCTTTGCTGAAAAACAAAGCAATGAGGCAATGGATTTATTGAATCGCATGCATCATTCGTTGAATCAATTAAACTACAAAGGTACTTTGGTTTATAAGCGCGGGAATTCTTTATCCACATTACACATTGATCATTCTATAGTGAATGGTGTAAGGCGAGAGAGAGTGGTTCGTTTAAATGATCAAGGCGGTGAAGTGTCACGCGAATTAAAGGGGTTTTCATTATCTTCAATCCCTGTTATTAGACCTCATATGGAAAAAGTCTATTCATTTGATATGGGACGTGAAAATCGTGTCGCTAATATTCCTTGTCGAATTATTACTGCGCGCCCAAAAGATCGCGTGCGTTATTTGCAAAAATATTGCATTGATCCTGAATCAGGGATGCTACTTGATTACATGCTGGTTGGTAAAACGCATAAACCTGTTGAACAATTTATGTTTACGTCTATTGAGTTTAGTCATCCGGAAGGTAGCGAGAAAAATGCAGCCAAATTGGGCGTTGATAATAATATTGTCGAAAGCTTGCCTTTGGATATCGAATTACAAATGAATGCGGCTGAACCAGTATTACTGGATAAAGCAGTGACAGCTGTGTTGAAAAATTCGGCAAGCAGTAAGCCTATCACGATTGAAAAAAAGGCACGACTCACCCGCCAAATTTCATCCAATCAATTAGATGATGGTTGGGTGATGGAACATTTACCTGTTGGTTTTGAAATAATGCAAGCACCTTCAATGAAACCCTCGCCAGATGACGAGGGTGTGACTAAACATTATGTGGTGTCTGATGGTTTAAGTTCCCTTTCTGTTTTTGTATCACCCCTTTCAGATTCTAGTCAACCACGTGATGACGCGATTCAAGTTAATTCTGGCGCATTAAATATGATTAGCCAGAAGAAGCATAAACATATTATTACCGTGGTGGGTGAAGTGCCAAAAAGCACCTTGGAAAAAGTGGTAAACAGCTTGCGTAAAAACACAGTTAAGTAAATATTTTGGTTTGTGTCTACATATGAATTGTCCCAAAAGTATTTTCATATAATGAGTAATGAACTTAAGTTATCAGATATTCTCTGCATAACCTCCCTAACTCTGTATTACAGCATTTTTACCATGAAGCGCATGAAGACCATGAAGGGGTTTATCTTTTCTTCAAGATCTTCATGCGCTTCATGGTAGATGTCT
>CAZMWD010000188.1:0-4926 GCA_964569685.1 uncultured Cocleimonas sp.
ACTTTTTCAATGCCACCGTTTGTAATCGTTTCTACAAACTGAGCCTGCCACTTTTCCCCATGCAATTCTTTCATCATTTCAACCACAATATAATCGGTTTCCATTCCTGTATCATCCGCGTAGCGAGATAGACCTTGCTGGCAGGCGGGGCAGTTGGTGAGTATCTTTACCTTATTTTCGTTGCTGGCGACTTCCGAACCTGTTTGAATTTTACATGCTTCTTTTAAGCTTTCTTGTTTCCTAAAGCGTAATTGGCTAGCAATATCGGGGCGACTGACAGCGAATGTGCCTGCTTCTCCACAGCAACGATCGGTTAATTCAACATTTTGTCCCATTAAATCCGATGTTAGTTTGGTTGGGTCAGTGGTTTTAATGGGGGTGTGACAAGGATCGTGATAAATGTATTTTACGCCACTCGTGCCGTCTAGTTTAACGCCTTTTTCTAGAAGATATTCGTGAATATCTAATAAACGACAACCAGGGAATATTTTTTCAAATTCATATTTTAGTAGCTGATCTAAACAGGTACCACAAGATACGATTACCGTATCAATTTCGAGGTAACTCAGTGCCTGTGCGATACGATGAAATAGCACCCTATTTTCGGTAGAAATCTGCGTGCCTTTTTCTACATCACCGCCCGATGTTTGTGGGTAGCCACAACATAAATAGCCCGGTGGCAAAACAGTGGTTGCGCCTGTTTCATACAGCATTGCAATGGTTGCCATGCCAATTTGAGAGAATAATCTTTCTGATCCACAGCCAGGGAAATAAAACACGGAGTTTTTGCTAGAACCATTCCCATTTTCTAGGTTAGGATTTCTCAATACAGGGACTACTTTTTCATCTTCTAAACCTAGCATCGCTCGCGTGGTTTGCATTGGCACGTGTGCTGGCAATGGCTTTTTTACAAACTCGATAACGTATTCTTTAAGTGGTGCTTTGCCGGTTGTGCCTTTAGGTCGTTTACTGGACTTTAGCAAACCTAGTCGCTTAAAAACGGTATGCCCAAGTCGTTGTGCTTTGTAGCCCATTTGCACCAAACCTGCGCGCATAATTTTTATCGTAGTGGGGTCTTTAATATTCAAAAACTGCATAGAAGCCCATGTCACGATATTGAGTTTCTTTTGCTTCCGCTGTTTTAAAATACTGCGCATCCGTACCGTAACATCACCAAAATCAATATTCACTGGGCATGGGTTTAGGCATTTATGGCAGACGGTACAGTGATCAGCAACATCATTCATTTCTTCAAAATGACGCAGAGAAATGCCACGGCGGGTTTGCTCTTCATACAAAAAGGCTTCTAGCATTAAGCCTGTAGCGAGGATTTTATTACGCGGTGAATACAATAAATTGGCACGTGGAATATGGGTATTACACACCGGCTTACATTTGCCACAACGCAAGCAATCTTTAATATCATCATTCAGCGCGCCCAACTCGTTGTGTTCTAATAAAAGGGCTTCACGCTCGACAAGGCGTAACGAAGGCGTATAGGCATTTTGCAAGCCAGAACCGGGCATGAGCTTGCCTTTATTAAAGTGTCCGTTGGGGTCAATTTCAGCTTTATATTTGGCAAAATCTTGAATCACATCATCTTGTAAATAATGCATTTTTGTTAGACCAATACCGTGTTCGCCCGATATTACGCCATCCAGTGAAATCGCTAATTCCATGACTTGATCGACGATGCGTTCTGCCTCTTGCATCATTTCGTAGTCATTTGAATTTACAGGGATATTGGTATGCACATTGCCGTCGCCTGCGTGCATGTGTAATGCGACAAACAGGCGCTTAGATAAGATATTTTTGTGAACTACTTTGATCGCATCACGCAGTGGTTTGAGCGTTTCGCCGACAAAAATATCTTCTAACGGCTTTTTAATTTCTTTTTTGTAGGAGATGCGCAAATCACGGCGTAGTAATAAATTACTGAGTTTGTCCCCTGCACGTAAGTTCTTTTTAGCATCCTCGTCTAGCAAGTGTTCGTGCTTGCTAGCATCCTCATCAATATGCTCTAAAATTGCTTGCCAACGCTTCCTGACCGAGCCTAAGTACTCTGCTGCATGATCTTTTTTGGCTTGTAGAAAAGCATCATTTTCAGGGCTGGATTCGTAATCTGGCAGGTCGCGTAATTGCTTGTCTAGTTCGGGGTTATCTTCACAAAACGTTTCTAAGGCGGTATCAATCAACTGTAATTTATTTTGAATCGACTGATGGATATTGATGCGCTCAATGCCTTCGCTATAAACATCCAGCTTATCCAGAGGTATCACAACATCTTCATTGATTTTAAAGGCGTTGGTGTGGGCGGCAATGGCGGCTGTTTTAGCACGATCTAACCAGAATTGACGACGCGCTTCTGGGCTAACCGCAATAAAGCCTTCGCCGTTGCGTGCATTGGCAAGTTTAACGACATGTGAAGCAGCCTCTGCAACTTTGCTTTCATCGTCGCCCACAATATCGGCAATTAAAACCATTTTAGGAAACGCGCGACGGGCAGATTTTGGCGTGTATTTTACAGCCTTTACATAACGCTCATCAAGATGCTCTAGCCCCGCTAAGAGTAGCTCGGGATTAGCATCAAGGTAATTCTTAACTTCAACAATCGCAGGCACAGCCTCTTGTAGGTCGCTCCCGTAAAATTCCATACATACGGTACGCACGTGATCTGGCATGCGGTGCAAAATAAATTCAGATGAGGTAATTAAACCGTCACAACCTTCTTTTTGAATGCCGGGCAAACCACCCAAAAATTTATTGGTAACGTCTTTACCTAAGCCATTTTTGCGGAAAAAACGTCCCTTGAAATTGAGTATTTCCACATCGCCTTTTTGTGTTTTACCGTCTTTCTCAAATCGGGTAACACGAAAAACAACCTCTTCTTGATCGTGGATTTTACCTAAATTATGATTAATACGCTTCACTTCTAACCATTCAGCATCCGGTGTTACCATCCGCCACGAGACAAGATTATCCAGAGCGGTTCCCCACATCACCGCCTTTTTTCCGCCCGCATTCATGGAGACATTACCGCCAATGGTCGAGGCATCTTGCGAGGTTGGATCTACCGCAAACACTAAACCTTTAGCATCCGCCGCATCGGATACGCGCCGTGTAACAACACCTGCATCGGCACGAATCACCGCAACCGCGCTTTCTACACCCGGCAATTTAGCCCAATGAATTTCGCTTAAAGTTTCTAATTTTTCGGTATTGATCACTGCGCTCATAGCATCCAGTGGAATCGCGCCACCGGTATAACCTGTGCCACCACCGCGTGGAATAACGGTTAAACCGAGATTAATACTGGTTTGTACCAGCAACGCAATTTCTTCTTCTGTATCAGGCGTTAATACTACGAATGGATATTCCACCCGCCAATCGGTTGCATCCGTCACATGAGAAACACGCGCTAATCCATCAAATTGAATATTATCTTTACGCGTAATGGCTTTAAATTTTCGTTTAGCGCGTTTACGCAAGGCAAAATAATCAGCAAACCACGTCGCAAAATCTTCAACTGATTGACACGCAATATCGACTAGCTCAATCGTTAATTGATTGCCATCAGCACGTTCACGAATACGTTCTAAACGCTCGCGCATGGTTTGCATCAAAGAATAACGACGTTTCTCGTTTTCGAGTAAATCATCTTGAATGTAGGGGTTGCGCTTCACGATCCATATATCACCCAGCACTTCTAATAACATATGCGCCGAAAGCCCCGTGGCGCGTTTCTCTCGTAAGGTTTCGAGAAGCTCCCATGCGCGCTCACCCAATATTCGTAGGATAATTTCTTTATCCGAAAACGAGGTATAGTTGTAGGGGATTTCTCTGTAAGGCTGCTTAGGGTTCATATCTATTATTCGTGAAAGACGGCGTATTTTAACGTGTATAAACCTTCTATGGAACAAAACTATTAACTTGTTTAGTAAATTTTGGTATAAACAAACTTATGGATGCTAAAAGACTCGTCGCCCACCGTGGCGATAAAACCAATTACCCAGAAAACTCGTATATTGGAATAAAAGCCGCACTTGATGTAGGTGCATTATTTATCGAATTTGATGTTCAAATGAATGCCGATAAAACCTTAGTTGTTCTGCATGATACTAATTTTAAACGAACCGCAGATTTATATTTATCGGTATTTAATACTCCCAACAGTCAAATCAAAAAAATTAGTATTCACGAACCCAAACGTTTTGCTAAAAAACATTACCCCACAAACTTATCAACACTTTCTGAAATGATGGGGCTCATTAATCGACACCCAAACGTAACGGTTTTTGTAGAAATAAAAGAACAAAGCCTTGAGCATTTTGGGCTTGAAGTAGTTATGGATCAGTTACTAGCTGATTTAAAACCATACGCTTCGCAGGCAGTTATTATTTCTTTTTCATTTGAAGCGGTTGAATATACGCAAAAGAAAAGTAACCACTTTAAAACGGGATGGGTACTGGGGCAATACAATGAGAAATATCGACAACGCGCGACCGCCCTTAATCCTAACTACCTGTTTTGTAATTATAAAAAAATGGCGCAACAAACACCTTGGAAAGGGAGTTGGAAATGGGCGGTTTATACGATTAATACGATAGAGATAGCGAAACAGCAATGGGATAGAGGGATTGATTTGGTGGAGACTGATGATATTCAGATGTTGCTTTTGCAGGCTCCCTAAAGAGCCCAAAAGTACATCGTTGCTTTTCCACAAGGAAATGCCGATGTTGGTTGAAACAAGGGAGAGTATTGGAAGGGGAAGCTGACTAATGCACGCTAAGTCCTAGTGTCGCCTTGTCAGGCGAGCTAGATATTGAAAAAAAGATGTAATAATAATGCCGTTTTTAAATAGAAAGCGCTAAATCATACAACGCTCACTAATACACGCTAAGTCCTATTATCGCCTTGTCAGGCGAG
>CAZMWD010000189.1:0-4877 GCA_964569685.1 uncultured Cocleimonas sp.
TAATAGTTATCATTACTGCCTGAGTTTTCATTGAGGTATCTATTAGTAAAGAAATGACTTTATTTTGATTTAATTACAGGCAAAAAAAACCGGCATCATCTGATGCCGGTTAGTCGCTATAATTTAGCTAGCTACCTATTATTGTAAGCAGTTTTTATTGAATAGGGCTTTGCTTGGCTTTAAGTCCATACAGTGAATCTATCATAGCTTGTACGGTTTTTAGCTTAGCTTTATAAGCACCAAATGCTGTGCCATTAGCTGCACTCAATGTGAACGTGTCGCCATTAACGCCATTTACCTGCGAACCATCCTGCTTTACTGGGCCAAATCCAATCAAACTATCGATACCCATGAAAGTAGTTTTGGTGATTTTTGAAGATTTACCACCAAATTGAAGGGCTAACATAAAGCCTTTTAACTCACCCCAGACTTTGTAATACTCTTTAGGGTTGGTTTCTGTGCCATTTTCCAGTTTCACAATCTGTGCATGGGATAATCCTGCATATTTGTAAACAGCTTCTGCAAGGACACTTTCCATATTGTCGTGCATAGTGAGAACAAGGGCTTCGAGACTAGCTCGTTCTGAGTCTTTTAGCTTACGTGCGCTACCTTCGCTATCAACTGCATTAGAGATAATGGTGCGACCTTCAATGGCTGCATCCATTACGTTCTTGCCATAGGTGCTTTTGCCGTCTCTATCGAACGAAGCTGCGTAATAAGCAATGCCTGAGTTAAACTCGGTATAAAGCGATGCTTTGCCGTCGCCGTTTTTATCTGCGAGAGCGAGTGCTTCTGCTTGTGATAGGCTTTTACCCATCTTGTTGATCTCGTAGTTTTGTAGGGCAGTCAACTCGCCATAATGTGCCGCAGCACCAAACCAGCCAAAGCCTTCATCCCATGAATGTTCTTTACCTGTGTAGTGTTTACCGGCTGCATTATTGTATGGCTGATGGTTATCCTGAATACCGGGGGTGTTTACATACTCATCCCAATAAAGGTTAACTGACTGGTAGTAGAACACAGAGCCTAATAAAAACTTGGGTACTAATTGGCGGTAGTTAAAACCATTAGTGGTATCAAGATGGCTGCCATTAGAAGCATAATTATTTACCCAAAGATCAAGTACTTCTTCTGCGTTTTTATCGCCAGGTACGCCCATGGTTTTAAATGCATCGCCTGCGGCTACGCCTTTGATAGGGTCGCTGTTGTCAATGCCTTGATATACTTTGCCGAATAATTTACCAACGAGGTTTCTGTTTGTGCCTAGTTCGTTGTATACGGTTTCTTTGATAATAAAGTCACCTTTAGTAACAGGGGCAATGATAGTGTCATCATCAATGATTTTCCCAGGATTCTTAAGGTATTTATTAATATCAGATGCGCTTCCTCCGTCTGTTTTTAAGGCTTTCTTGGCTGATTCGCGTAATACGCCTCGTGCCATTTGCCCTTTGTAAGAAACGGAAGTTTCGTGATCTGCTGTTAGTAATATCGGGTCTAGAGTGACAGGAAACCCAGTAAAACTCGTCGGTATCTGCACAGGCCCAGCGGTAACAGTTGCTGTTTTAGTAGCCGTTTTGTCGCCTTTCTTACAGGTTAGTGTATAGCTCCCGCTTTTGCGTAAAGCATCTGTTTCTACGCTTCCGCCAGCAATGGCTTTATCGCCACTCCAATCACCAGAAGCTGCACAGCTATCAGCATTCGTTGCAGACCAAGTTAATGTGACTTTTTCGCCACGTGCAACGCTACTTGAAGAGGCACTAAGGGATGCAGTTGGTGTGTCTGCAGGCGTTTTTTTCGAACTCCCTCCACAACCGGTTATAAACAACGATGCAGATGCCGCTGTTAATAATAAAATTTTGGTTTGATGATGTTTCATCAGTGTAACTCCTGTTATTCAGTTAGTAATATGATATTGGAGCGGTGGCTTGCCGGTTTGGCAGGCTGGCGCAAATCAGTGTGTATGAAATCATAGTTAATCAACATTTGCAATAATAATAATTACTATCATTATACTTTAAGTATGCAGTCTCTTAATATGTTGTGTATTGCTGGACCCGTTACTTTCAATGCGCCTGATAATATATAAAGTATTGATTTATAATTATTTATTAAAAAATAACTAGCTTTGTCAATAGGCTGAATAGATGTTTTTAAACGGGTGAGGAGCCAACAGTTTGCGCACTGCATTCGTAGTGAATCATGGGTTTCAGGTATTAGTAAGAATCACTATCATTATATTCTAATATACTATATATTATTTTGAGGTGAAATATTTTTTCGGTAGGACGTTTGCCGAAAGCAGAAAACAAGTCTAAGGAATACAAAATGACCCCCAGTAAAACACTTTCTAACAAGTACACCAATCAATTATTTTCTGTGTCGCGATCAACCGGTATGGTTTTTCTCTTGGCACTAATGACATTAACGCTTGCTTCTTGCGGGGGCGGTAGCGATGGAGGAAACACGCCAGGAAATGGAAACGATGATCCTGACAATGGCAGCAGTTTTAACCAAAGTCAGTTAATAAGCAATGTTGCCAGTATTATGCGTACAGACTATGCCAAATTAGGTAGTAGTGTTACAACTTTGAACATTAGTATTGATCAATATTGTAGTGATTTAAACCATGCAGATGTACAAGCCAGACGTACTACAGCGCAATCTGATTTCAAAGTGGTGATGGATAATATACAACATTCATTGTTACAAAGAATGGGCCCAGCACTCATTGAAGACCGTTTGTTACAGCTATACTCTTGGCCTCTAAGTGGTCCTTGCGCAATTGATAAGAAGTTGGCAGCAAATGAATTACAGTTAAACTTGGCGGCAAATAGACGTGGTATTGACGCGATTGAATACTTACTCTTTGTCGATCCAGCGGCAGATCATAGTTGTCCTACAGGTGCTCAACCTATCTCAGAGCTTGCGGCTTTTAATGGTTTGAGTACGGCTGATAAGCAGTCGAGACGGTGTGGATTTATGAAAAATGTTATCGCCGATGCAAGTGTCAGTGCCACTGTTCTTGCGGATGCTTGGGATACGAGCAAAGGAAACTATACTGCTACTATGACTTCAAATAACAATACAAAGGAAGTATTGAATCTTGTTACTGATGGTATGTACTATCTTAGAGATGTTAGTAGGAAAGAAAAACTAGATGGGCCGCTGGGTGGTATCCGTACTCAAGTGACCCCGAGCTGTGGTGAAGGTACGCTCTGTCCGCAGGATGTGGAATCACCGCATGCAAGAATTTCCAAAGAAAATTTACTGGCAAATGCACTGGCATTTCAAACGCTTTACCACGGTGGTACAGATGCTACTGCTCAACTTGGTTTTGATGATTGGTTGGTAGCAGAGGATAAAGCCGATTTGGCGACAAGCTTTACTAACGATATTCAGGCAGTGATTGATGGTTTTTCTCGTATCAATGGCTCTTTATTTGATGCTGTCACTAGCCAGACTACAGAGTTGAATGCGTTGCTGGATTTATTTCAAAAAGTGAGTCAGGACTTGCGTGAAAGTGTTATACCTGCGCTTGGTCTTAAAGTACCCGCGGCTCAAGCATCAGATACCGATTAAATTGAACAAGACGGCTTAATAATCAAGTTGTTTGTTTAAAAACACAAAACGGATATTACAATTATTAAGCCTATAGGTAGTTTGTGGTTTGTTTATTGTTTTTATTCGATAATTTATATATGCTCGCTCCCCCATTAAATAATAGCGAAAAATATTTTTTTCAGGAGATCATTTAGCGTGAATTCCAAAATTTCCCGTCGAGTCTTTCTAGGTTCTGCTGTGTTGTTACCGTTGCTGTATTCTAAAATAACAGCGACAACCACTGTGACAACGACCGAGCAGTCGAACAATAAAGGAGCGGGCGGGAAATTCATCAATGGACATATTGATGCAACAGGCAAGCATTTTGTCAGTGGTTTTGATCTTGAAGGTAAACGACAATTTGATTTGCCATTGCCTGATAAAGCGCATGGTTTCGCAGTAGACCCGAAGCACCCCAATCGTATTGTTTCATTACCCACATTGCCTGGCACACGTGCTGTCGCAATGGATACGGCAACGGGTAAACAACTGGCAGTCATCAAAGCTCGACCGGGTAGACATTATTATGGTCATGGTGTTTTCAGTCCCGATGGCAGTTTGTTGTTTACGAGTGAAAATATTAGTAAAACTGCTGAAGGCGTTATCACGGTACGCGATGGCAAAGACTTTCGATTTTTGCGCGAACTACCAGGCTACGGAATAGGGCCGCATGATATTCGCTTATTGCCAGATGGTAATACATTAGTGATCGCCAGTGGTGGAATTCGCACGCACCCTGATACGGACAAACTAGAATTGAATCTCGATCAACTTAAATCTGCCTTGTTATTTATTGATGGTACGACAGGGAAGTTATTGATGCGCCGTGAAATACCGGTGAAACAGCTTTCAATCCGCCATATTGATGTGAATGCAGAAGGTGACGTGCTGGTCGCTTGTCAATATAAAGGTAAACGTGAGATTCCCAAATTAGTGGGTATTCAGCGTGGTAAGGACGAAATCGAAATGTTCGATATTGACGATGATAGCCTCTGGCAATTAAAGGGTTATACCGCGAGTGCGTTGATCGGAGCTAATAGTATTGCTGCGGTTACTTGCCCACGGGGTAACCGTATCTCATTTTGGGATATGCGCAAAAAACAATTTTTGAAGGCGATTGAAATTAAAGATGTCGGTGGTGTTGAAATGAGTGCAGACGGAAAAAGCTTCATTGCCAGCGCTAACCAGGGTGAGCTATATCGAATAGATGCAGCATCACTGCAAGTCGAACCACTGGGTAATGCTTGGGAAAATACTAAATGGACGAACCATATGGT
>CAZMWD010000190.1:0-2106 GCA_964569685.1 uncultured Cocleimonas sp.
TATTTTTGTGGGCATGCCTATATTTTCATTGAGATGTTTTTTGTAATTTGAAATACTCTTTTTATAAATTGTCGAAACGTTGATGTGTTTTACCTAGGAGCCTGTCCGAGAACTAGAAAGCTACTGCAAATCCCATGAGTACCATAACCTGTGCTTATTGAAATCGTTAAATAGCTACGGTTATTCGCCTCTTTCAATAAGCCCATCTTATGTCTCTCCTGTGATTTTCGCTACGCTTCCTATTCTCGGACAAGCTCCTAGGAGCCTGTCCGAGAACTAGAAATTGACTGCAAATTCCAGAAACATCATAATCTGAGTTTATTGAATTCGTCAAATATTTAGTGCTTTGCTTGCAAATGACTTAAAAGCGCATGCAGAACGACTATTCGCCTCTTTCAATAAACTCACCTTATAATATTTCTGAAATTTTCGTTCCAATCTTAGTTCTCGGACAGGCTCCTAGTGTATTATTTCGCACCTTTAATTTAATACTTTATGATGCATTTTTAAAAGAAATTTCTACAAGTGGTCGAGTGAATGTCTGATAAGGTCAATATTCTCTTGTGTATCGGTTTCTAGTTATTTTTAAATAGAGGTAAATAAGGCTTTTCTTTTTTAGAAAATAGCGTAATATTTGCCGATTCTTTTTTGTGCCTGTTTTTGGATGTTAAATCGCTTACAGGTATGATTATTTTGGGAACGTGGATGGAATTAGTTTAATAATTATGACGCAGATTTTATTCCTGAATCAAGGACCTTATTGAGGACCTTATTGAGGACCTTATTGAGGAGCATAGTTGTGCTATGCGACGATTAAGATCATTGATTCAGGGTAAAAAGATAGTTTGCCCCTCTTTTTGGGTACACGTCAGAATGTTCAATTTATTTTATGCGCGCTCCTTAACAGATTTAAAGTAAGGCTTTACTGACTATGGTTACTATTCGCATGGCACGCGGCGGTTCTAAGAAACGCCCTTTTTATAATATTGTTGTTACAGATTCTCGCAAACCACGTGACAGTGGTTATATTGAGCGTTTGGGCTATTACAATCCACGCGCACGCGGACAAGAGGTTCGTTTGAATCTTGAGCAAGAGCGTATTGATCACTGGATTAAAGAAGGCGCACAATTATCAACACGTGTGAATACCTTATTAAAAGAAGCAGTAAAAGCTGAAGTAAAAGCTGAAGCTTAATACCTAGAGTCACTTACTGTACTTAGGTTATATTCTGTTTTCTAATGAGTGAGGAAACAAAACACATTCTGCTGGGAGAAATCTCAGGTGTGTCTGGTGTTAAAGGTTGGGTTAAGGTTTTTTCACATACCTCACCTAGAGTTAAAATTACCGACTATAAAACGTGGCAAATAAAAGCTTCTGGTAAATCCAGTCAAACGGATAAAGAAGATTGGAGAACAGTCACTGTTTTACAAGGTAGAGCGCAAGGAAAGAACATAGTTGCTCAGATCGAAGGGGTTACAGACCGAGATCAGGCAGCAGCACTGATTGGTTCAAGTATCGCAATTAAAAGTGATCAACTTGAAGATTTGCCGAAAGGTGAGTACTACTGGAAAGACTTATTGGGTCTAACAGTTAAAACGATTAAAGACGAAGAGCTAGGCGTTATTGACTGGCTTTTTGATACAGGAAGCAATGCTGTTATCGTTATTAACGGCGATGGTGTTATCTCCGAAGAAACAGGTAAACATGAGCCAGAACGCATGATACCTTTTGTGATGGATGAAGTGGTTGTTTCTGTCGATTTAGAAAAACGCTTGATGATTGTTGATTGGGATTATGATTTTTAGCTTACGCGGTTTTATTAGCTAGCGCGTTAGCTAGTGATTTAACTTATATGTTTTTTATAACAAAGGAAACATGATGCGTTTTGATGTTATTACGCTTTTTCCTGAATTAGTTAAATCAGTGACAAAGTCGGGCGTAACAGGAAGAGCAGCAGGGCGTGAATTAATCGGTTTGCATTGCTGGAACCCTAGAGATTATGCACAGGATGTACATCGTACGGTTGATGATCGACCTTACGGCGGTGGCCCTGGAATGGTGATGAAAGCGGATTGTTTATTGCAAGCCATTCGTGATGCAAAAAA
>CAZMWD010000190.1:2206-4835 GCA_964569685.1 uncultured Cocleimonas sp.
TTTAAACGAAAGTATTTAAACGTTAGTTAAGATTTTGAGGAAAACAGCATGAGCACAATTATTCAAGCGCTTGAAGCAGAGCAAATGAACAAGGAAATTCCAGATTTCAATGCGGGTGATACCGTTGTTGTTCAGGTAAAAGTAAAAGAAGGTGATCGCGAGCGTTTACAAGCGTTTGAAGGTGTCGTTATAGCCAAGAAAAACCGTGGTATGCATTCTGCATTTACGGTACGTAAAATTTCATACGGTGAAGGCGTTGAACGTGTTTTCCAAACTTACAGTCACGCGATTGCAGCTATTGAAGTAAAGCGTAAAGGCTCAGTACGTCGAGCGAAGCTTTATTATCTTCGTGGTCTTACAGGCAAGGCTGCGCGTATTAAAGAAAAGGTATAATCTTTATACACACAAAAAAGCCCGTCAATATTATGACGGGCTTTTTTGTGTGCCAAAATAATTTTTTTTATTATAAATATTGATCATATATTTCTATATCCTGAATTTCATCTTAAAAAGTTTTTTTTGTTCAGGTAGTATTCAGCTTAAATATGAGAAAATATCAAAGATAAATAGAAGGTTTGTCAGATAAATCATTATAAAAATAATACTGTTTGATAACCTTAATAAGAATTAAACCCCGAAGGACTAAATGTTTCAAACTGAGCACAACGTATTTGCTTTTGTAATCATTGGATTATTGCTATTGATAGTAGCATTAGGCTTTGCTTTGCTTTATTTTTATAGAAATAAACTATCTCAACCGTCTGTAGATAATGTGACTTGTAATAATCAAGATATTTTAAAGTTAATTCCCCAGTCTATTGTCATCATTAATGAGCAACGCATTGTTTATATGAATCCACCTGCCGAAAAGTTGTTAGGTTGCCGATTACGCAGTGCTATGGGCAGAGAATATTCTGATATTTTTAGTTTATTACATGAAAAAACAGGGCGAAAAATAAAAAACAGTTTGAATGATGTTGGCTTTGCAAATGAACAGGCTGTCGTAAAAGAGTGTGTATTAGAAAATTATACTAAGCAAAAATTCCCTATTAAGTTTGAGCATATATTAATAATGCAAGAAAATAGTGAAGGCGAAGATGTAGTGCAAAGTATGTTGGTGTTTAATAATATTACAGAAAAAAAGGCATTAGAATCTAAATTATATAACCTTGAAAAATTTGATAACCTGACCCGTTTACTGAATAGAAAATCATTCGAGAGTGCCTTAAAACATCTGATTGATAATACTCATAAGCATGAATCATCCAATGTGCTTTGTTATTTTGCTATTGAGCAGTTCCAGATCATTAATGATACAGCAGGCTATGCTGCCGGTGATTCTTTAATTGCTCAAATGGGGGATTTGATAAATCAAAATGTTTCTAAAGAAGTTGATATTGTGGGTCGAGTAGGGGGGGATGAGTTTGCTGTTATTTTCCGTGATTGTAAATTAACGACCGTTCTTGCTACGGTTGAATCTATTTTAAAGCAAGCTGAAGAGTTTCAGTTTTCACAGATAGGACGACAATTTCCCGTAACTATGAGTGCGGGTTTTGTGATTGTTGATAAAAATACAACGTCTGCTATTCGTGCGCTTACCGAAGCGAATATGGCGTGTAATCTAGCAACCAAATTAGGTGGTAATCATGTACAGGCCTATCATGCTGATAATGTTGAGATACAGCGATTACAAGGTAATATGGAATGGGTTGTAATACTTAAAAAAGCACTTCAAGATAATCGTTTTGAAATGCTTGCACAACCGATTCACCCATTAGAAGAAAATGCATTTAAAGAGCCTTTTCATCATTATGAGTTATTAGTGCGCATGTATAACGAAGAGGGTGAGCAAATACCACCCGATGAGTTTATACCGGCGGCAGAATACTATTCTATGATGCCTGCGTTAGATCGTTGGGTAGTGAGTAACTCATTAAGCCATATTAGTAAAATTCCAGAGCAATCACCTTTACCTGTGTTTGCGATTAATTTATCTGGTCAGAGTTTAAACGATTCACGTTTCTTAACCTTTGTGCTTGATGAAATTAAAGCATCTGGAGTCGATCCACAAATGCTGTGTTTTGAAATTACAGAGCAGGTGGCGGTGGATGATTTAAGTTTAGTAACTAACTTCATATCCACCTTAAAGAATTTGGGAAGCTGTTTTTCTTTGGATGATTTTGGCACGGGGGTTAGTTCTTACGGGTACTTGAAATCTTTAGATGTTGATTATTTAAAAATTGACGGTAGCTTTGTTAAAAATATTGCGAATGATGAAGTGTCTAGTGCAATGGTTCAATCTATAAACCAAGTGGGTCATACCATGAATCTTAAAATAATCGCAGAATATGTTGAAAACGATGAGATTATTGAATTACTAAGGGATATGGGCGTGGATTATGGTCAAGGTTATGGGATAGACCGCCCGGGCCCCATTAAAGACGTGATTCAACGTCATCAGAACGTGAATCAAATTGATAAGAAACAAGTCGCATTATCTTAGGCTTCTAGTACCTAAGCATTCTTTGGCGCAGAAACCTTCTATAATAAACTCCTAAAAAATATTTTTATACCCTCGCTGTGAAAGTTACAATGAGGGTAAGTAACTACATGGTTGCAGCAGTAACAA
>CAZMWD010000191.1:0-4822 GCA_964569685.1 uncultured Cocleimonas sp.
AGTGTTTCTGGTTTATTATTAAGCACTTCCAAACCATCGACAAAGTATTTTCCTTCTGCATTAATCAACAGTTCCATGGTGTCTTTTTGTGCTTCTGGTATTGCGCTTTGTGTCGTCGGTAAATTGATCTTAATTTTGGCATTACGATCAAACGTCGTTGTCACCATAAAGAAAATCAGTAATAAGAAAACAACATCAATTAAGGGTGTTAAATTAACCTCGACTTCCTCGCTCATGCCTTTACGGAAGTTCATGCTACTTTGCCTCCGCGTACTTTTCTTGCATTTGGATTCATTTGTGCTGCTCTGGCTTGAGCTTGAGCTGTTGCAGGGGATGTTACTTTTAAAGCAGGAGAAGATGCACGTGGCGTGCTAACAGTATCGACTAATTTAATGGTTTCTTTTTCCATTTCTACCGCATAATCATTTATTTTACTACGATAATAACGGTGTGCAATCAACGCAATAACGGCAACCGTAATACCTGCTGCCGTTGTTACCAACGCTTGAGAAATACCGCCCGCTAAATCTCTTGGGCTACCGACACCTTGTGCCGTAATCACACTAAATACACTGATCATACCCACCACTGTACCTAACAAGCCTAATAACGGCGCGATAGCTGCAATTGTGCCTAAAGTTGTCATGTACTTATCCATTGAATGAACCACATGACGACCGGTTTCTTCTATATTCTCTTTAATTAAGTGACGCGGAGAACCCACGCTTTCTAGACCTGACGCTAATACACGACCCAATAAAGAGCCTTCACGTACCTGATCAATATGCGCTTCTGTCATTTTTCCAGACAATGCCAGTTTACGTGCTTGATTAGTTAAGCCTTCTGGTAATACTTTTTCACGCTTTAAACTTAGGAATAAATTACCAATAATAACCAAAGCAATGATGGAACTAATAACAATGGGGATCATTAAGAACCCACCAGCAAGAATGTACTCGAACATAATCAGCCTTTTTAAATTTTTATAATTATAGTAATAATTGGGCAGAATTGAAGAACTTAGGAACGTGCATGAAATAAGTTCGACAACTTTTATAACATAGGATTTTTATTTCAAATTAGGTGATCTTGTGAGGCGCATAGTTGTTTACGCAACGATCAAGATCATCCAATCTTGAATAAAAAGACACGTTAGAATGTCGAAGTTATTACATGCACGTTTCTTAAGAATGAGTGCCCTATTTCATTCCTCATACATTATTTATATTATTCAATTAATCAACACGCCTAATATTAACGGTCTTTTCCTAAACTGAAGCTGAACGGCGGATAAAGAACGGTAAGGATTACAAGTATTGATAAGTACAACTCTCAGTTAAAAATAATGCTACTTTTCTTTTGATATAAATACGATAACAATAGCTAAGCTTTCACATGCTAAACTATTCAAAAATACAATAATAACTAACGACTTCTAAAGGATGCGCATGAATAACTTATTAAAAGTAACGGGACTATTTACCTTTTTAGCCGTTGCCTTTTTAAACACGTTTGTGGATCTCGGTCACAAAATAATTATTCAAAATACCATTTTTAAAAATTACGATGGAGCTGAATTAATCGTTTTAAGTTCTATTGTTAACGCATTGATTTTATTGCCCTTCATTCTGCTTTTTACTCCCTCTGGTTATATTTCTGATAAATACGCAAAAAACAAAGTGATGCGGATTAGCGCGTGGATCGCTCTTTGTATTACTCTTCTAATCACCTTTGGCTATTATCAGGGTTGGTTCTGGTTCTCTTTTGGGATGACTTTTTTACTGGCGATGCAAAGTGCCTTTTACTCTCCTTCTAAATATGGTTTTGTAAAAGAGTTAGTGGGCGAACGTCGTTTGGCGCAAGCAAATGGTTTAGTTCAGGCGGTTACCACAACGGGTATTTTATTAAGTACCTTTGTTTTTTCACTATTTTTTGAAAGTATCATCAAGCGCAATGCGGAATTGGGCATTGTGTTCTCTGATAAAAATGCCTTAATTGACATGATCGCACCACTGGGTTGGATTCTTGTTGCGCTTACCGTTATTGAACTTATCATGGCGTATCGCCTACCAGAAATTAAACCCACCAACACAAAAATGCGTTTCCATTGGGATGACTATGTGCGTGGAAAAACTCAGCTGCGTAATATTCGACTGGTTAAACGCCACCCCTATATTTGGCTTTCTATTCTTGGTTTAGCTGTTTTCTGGGGTATTTCGCAGGTCGTACTTGCAACTTATCCAGCCTATGCCAAAGAGTTTTTACACATCACCAATACGGCTAAAGTACAGGGATTAATGGCATTTGCGGGGCTTGGCGTGATGATTGGTTCACTGATTGCGGGGCGCGTCTCACGCAACCATATCGAAACAGGTCTTGTCCCCATCGGCGCAATCGGCGTGACTATTGCGCTGCTTATGATTCGCGTATTTGATTCAACTATTATGCAGGGTCTTAACTTTTTATTGTTAGGCATCATGGGCGGGTTCTTTGTTGTACCACTCAATACATTAATACAATACCACGCTAGAAACAATCAATTAGGGCGCGTACTTGCCACCAGTAATTTGATTCAATTTAGCGTTATGCTGTTATTTTTAGTGGTTACTAGTACCTTTAGTTATTACCAATTTGGCAGTACTGGCATCCTGTGGGGATTAGCGATTGTTGCTTTTTTGGGCACTATTTATACCATTTTAAAAATCCCTGAATCTTTATTACGTTTTGTGATCGCCCGCATGTTTCACGCTCGTTACCGTATGCGCGTGTTAGGTTTTGAAGATTTACCCACGTCAGGCGGTGTATTATTACTGGGTAATCACATCAGCTTTGTGGATTGGGCATTGGTACAAATTGCCTCACCTCGCCCGCTTCATTTTGTAATTGAGCGCGGTTATTACGAGCGTTGGTATTTAAAAGGCTTTTTGAAAATGTTTGGTGCCATTCCTATCAACAGTGGAAGAAGCGCTGAATCTCTGGCTAAAATCAATAGTTTATTAAAAGAAGGTAAAGCCGTTTGTTTATTTCCAGAAGGTACTATTAGCCGTACCGGACAGCTTTCTACCTTTAAACGTGGGTATGAAAAAGCCATTGAAGGAACGCGCGCTAAAATCGTACCCTTTTATCTTCACGGTCTTTGGGGGAGTCGTTTTTCGCGCTCCAGTGGCTTTTTAAAAGAAGCGCGTCAATCCGGTTTTAAACGTGACATTATTGTGGCATTCGGTAAACCCATGCCAGCAAATACCAATGTTGATCAACTCAAACGTCGTATTTTTGATCTATCTTTCACCTCTTGGCAAGATTATGTGAAAACACTCGATACTGTTCCGGTGGCTTGGTTAAAAACAGCAAAACGGATGAGCTTTCAAATGGCAGCAACCGATATTATCGGTGATCCTTTAAGTCATCATAAATTTATTACGGCGGTGATTCGTTTTTCTAAATTAATCGCTAAGAAAAGTCCCGAACAAAATATCGGCATTCTTGTTCCGAGTAGTGTCGGTGGTGCAATCACCAATATGGCAGTGTTATCATTAGGTAAAACCGTGGTGAATCTTAACTTCACCGCGAGCAGTGAAGCCCTGCAAGGTTCAGTCAAAAAAGCAGAGATAAAAACGATCTACACCTCTAAAAAGTTTTTATCAAAACTAGAAGGTAGAGGCATAAAAATCAAAGAAATACTGCCAGAAACAAAACTGATTTATTTAGAAGATTTTAAGCAAGAAATATCCAAAGCAAAAATGCTCGCGACCTTAATCAGTGTGATGTTATTACCCACCAAACTATTGCAATGGACGTTTATTAAAAAGACAAATCTAGACGATACAGCGGCTATTTTATTTTCCAGTGGCAGTGAAGGTACTCCCAAAGGCGTTGAACTCAGCCATAAAAATTTAGTATCTAATGCGCGCCAGGTCGCCGATATGATCAATACCCGCGATAATGATGTCATCATGTCTACCCTGCCCACTTTTCACGCGTTCGGTTTACTCGCCACAACCATTATGCCATTAACCGAAGGCATACCGATTGTGTGTCACCCCGACCCGACGGATGTATTAACCGTTGCTAAAGGTGTCGCTAGAAATAATGCCACGTTCTTATTTGGCACTTCTACTTTCTTACGCTTGTATACGATCAATAAAAAAGTACATCCTTTAATGTTGAAATCATTACGATTGGTAATAGCAGGTGCGGAACGACTCAACCCCGATACTCGCGAAGCGTTCGCGCTTAAATTTAATAAACGTATTATGGAAGGCTATGGTGCAACGGAAACCTCCCCTGTTGCCAGTGTAAACGTACCTGATGAGCTAGATACCAACTACTGGAAAACTCAAACAGGTAATAAACAAGGCACGGTGGGTATGCCCCTTCCTGGCACTAGTTTTAAAATTGTAGACCCAGATACTGTGGAAGAATTAGCCACCGGAGAAGATGGTTTAATCTTAATCGGCGGACCTCAAGTTATGAAAGGCTATTTGCACGATGAAGCTAAAACTAACGAGGTGATTGAAATAATAAACGATAAACGCTGGTATCGCAGTGGTGATAAAGGTCACTTGGATTCAGATGGTTTTCTAACTATCGTTGATCGTTATTCACGCTTTGCGAAACTCGGCGGAGAAATGGTCAGCCTAACCGCAGTCGAAGAAAAAATCCGTAATGCCTTGGGTGACCCTGAATTAGAATTAGTCGCGGTTAATTTACCCGATGATAAAAAAGGCGAAAAAGTCACCCTGCTTATTGCCAATGAAATGACGGCTAAAGAAATTAAAAAGACACTGTTAGATGCAGAGATGAATCCTTTGATGATTCCTGC
>CAZMWD010000192.1:0-4790 GCA_964569685.1 uncultured Cocleimonas sp.
CCTAAAAAATCGGTCAATAGCCCTGCTATTCACCTCATTTTTAAGAAAAACAGGAAAAATTACGCTATTTTTACTCTCGCCATACTCTCGTGCAAAGGTCTCATAATTTTTAAGAATGGAAAAACCAAGTATTCATTTTGCCAGGCAACTGGATGAGTTATTAAAACCGTTTAAGCAAACACAACCACTAAAGCTAATCATCCATGCTGGCACACCAAAAACGGGCACAACGAGTTTACAAACCTATCTTGATAAAAAGCAACGCAAGCTTAGAGAAAAAGGGGTTCTTTACCCGCATAATCTTGAAAAATTACAAAATTCCAGCGCACCCAAACACCAATGGTTTGAGAAAAACTTAGTCACAGCACATGTGGAAAACTTCTTAGAAAATTTTAAAAATATAATCTCTCAAGTTAAAGACAACACCCACACCATCATCTTATCATCGGAAGGCATTTATAATTACTGGTGGGACTTTCCGGATGAATCAAAAACGTGTTTATCGGAACTAAGTAAACACTTCGACGTTGAAGTCTGGGTATGGTTTCGAGAACCATTGGCGTTTATTGAAAGCTATTACAAACAATGTATTCGTAACCCGCAAATTGCAAACAATCCCTGTTATGGCAAAGACTTATCCTTTGCAGAAATGTTAGCGATCGACTGGTTTTCTCAACATTTAGATTATCAAGGCTTCGTTAGCGAATGCCAAACAGTGTTTGGTGGAAATATTGCTAGTAAAAATAGTGTTTCAGTATTTAAATATGAAGGTGATGAAGGCGATAAAGCTGGCAAAGGTGATGTAGTACAAGACGTTATCCAGAAATTAGGCTTAGCAACACCCCATGATAATCCAACCCCAAGACAAAATAAAAGTTTAAACAGTGCGTCGATAGCATTACTAAAAATGATAAACCAGTATGATATTAAAGCAAAAGACAAAGCACGTTTGATACCCCATTTAAAAGAAATCAATGGGATTTTTGAGGCTTATGCAGTTGCAAATAAATCATTGATTGATGAAGCATCTAGAAAAAGAGTGCTGGAGTTATCCAATTCTATAAAGTTTTGATTTTTAAGACAGTATCTTAAGGCAGGTCACATTTTATAATTCCATTCAAGTACAAATTTTGCGCCACCCAAAGCAGATTTTTCTAGCTGAACAGTTCCTTGGTGCGCTTTTATAATTTGTTTCACAATCGCCAGCCCTAAACCGTAACCGCCAGAATCTCGATCACGGCTATCATCCACACGCGTAAATGGGTCAAAAATCGTATCGTGATATTTTTCTGGAATACCTAAACCATCATCTTCGACACTCAGTCTACACTGATCTTTTTGATGCGTTAAATGGATATGAATTTCACTGTTTGCGTAGCGACAGGCATTTTGAATCAGGTTATGCAGCGCACGTGCCATGAGTTTTTCATCCATACAGTTAACGTTGTTGCTTGGGCTTAATCCTGTATGAGTGGTTTTAATTTGAATCTGATTACAATGGTTTTCCCAATATCGGCTTTGTTTTTGTAACCAATCATTAAGAATAATCGGGTTTTTAACTAATTTAATTCCTTGTCGATCCATGCGCGCATAGTTTAATAATTCGGCTAACATCGTGTCTAATTCTTCGATGTCGGTATTCATTGATGCTACATAACGTGCTTTATCTGTATCGTTATCGGCTTTTTCTAGCATATCTAAACCAAACCGTAGGCGCGAAACGGGGGTTCTTAGCTCGTGTGAAACGGCATTGGTAAGGGTTTTATGTGACGTGACCAGTTGTTCAATATGTTCTGCCATGCCATTGAATGATTTTAAACTGCTGTTGATAAAAGAATATTTGGGTAATGTTATTCTTGTCTTTAATTGCCCTTCACCAAACTGTTCTGATGCATTTTTTAGTTGGCTTAAATCACGCCAGATAGGACGTAGCCATAACCAGATAGCGGTTGCGATAAGTATACTTAAAATAAAAAATGCTATAGGTTTAATATTTTTCATTATAGGGTGCGTTTTTATAGGCCCCATTTTGAGGACATAATCACTCTGATTGACGCGGTTAAACACATACTCAAGGAATAGGTCTTGTTGGTAAAGTAAGACGCTATTACCAGAGATTAAACGTTGTAAATGTTGTGTTTCAATCAATGTGTCTGCTTGCACTTCTGCGAGTGTTAATAAGCGCATAGGATGATCAAAGGCTTTAGCTATGCGTTTCAATTCTTGTTGCCATTGCTCTTTAGGTAGTGTCGATAACTGCTTATTTATAAGGGATAAAGGGCCACTCATAAAGTAGGTTTCTTGATCTTTTAGGCTAGGTGATACTTGTAATTCCCATACATAATTATCAACATCAGAAAGCAAATAGTTTATTTCACCGATGTCTTTTATAGCAGAAACAATGCCTTTTTTTAGCAAGCGTTGTTTGTCTTTAGCCGATAATGTGTCATTGGATATTTTGTCGAGCGGTATTAAGTTAATACTGTAGTTAAAGATTGACTGTATTTCTGCCAACTTTGCATTGCGTTGTTGCGGGCTCATGCCCACCATTTGCTCATCTAATAATTTAGTAATTCCGCCAATCTGTCCTGCTCGGTCACTTTCGATAATATCTTTAATAACAAAATTGACTGCACCACTAATACCGAGGAAATAGCCTAATACGGCAAGCAGTAGCACAGTAAGGAGTGAAATAAATAGACGCGTCATATTAAGGAGAGCCTGATTAAGTTCTTCAAGTTTATTCCTGAGTGCCTAAAAATAAATAACCTTGGCCACGAATGGTTTTGATATATTTAGGGTGTGCGGGGTCATCATTGAGTAATTTGCGTAAGCGCGCGATTCGAATATCTACCGAACGATCCAAGCCGTCATATTCCCCTCCAGAAATATTGGCAAGAATATCATCACGACTAAGAATGTTACCCGCGTTACTGGCGAGCAAATGAAGTAATTCAAATTCTTGGGTTGTCAGGTTAAGTTCTTGATCTAAAAGAACGGCAGTGCGAGTATTGTTGTGTATGTGTAAATCGCCAAGTTGTAGGGGGTGATCATTCAGAATCTTGTTAGCGTGCGTATTTTGATAGCGCTTTAACAGGTTTTGAATGCGTGCCAATAATACCCGTGGTTTTACGGGCTTAATAATATAATCATCCGCGCCTAATTCTAGCCCTAATACTTGGTCAATATCTTCATCTCGGGCAGTTAGCATCAAAATGGGCTTGTCGTAGCGCGGGCGCACTTGCCGGCAAACATCCATGCCATCTAAACCCGGCAACATTAAATCTAAAATAACCAGATCAGGCTGTTCGGTTGTTATGCGCTCTACCGCATCATCACCGCGTTTCTCTATATTGACGCTAAAGCCTTGTTGTTGAAGGTATTCTTGTGTGAGCTCGGCTAAGCGAACATCATCTTCGACCAGTAAAAGAATAGGTTGTTGTGTATTGTTGTTCATGTGAAAAAGATTAAAAGGTAATTTATAGTGTAAATGCTTACCATAACGATTGATTGATAAAATGTCTTTTAATTTTTTGTTCTAAATTTGTAATACCTAAGGCTAAAATGAGTGTAACAGTTTGTACTGATTGATAGTATTAGTGGTATTCTGAATAGGTTAAGATTTTTCGCGAAGTGAGACGTAAGAGTCACTTTGCATGCGCTTTTAAGTCATTTGCAAGCAAAGCACTAAATATTGCGCCGATCTTCGTGGAAAATATCGGCAGTTTTAGTAAGCTAAAAATAATTGGACTTGATCAGGATCTCCTTAAAGTCTATGAAAATACTTTTGGGGAAATTAATGTAAAGAATTCAATTAAGAATAAACCCTGCCATTATAAATAAAATAGCTGAAAAACCACCTGCAAGTAGCGCGTAGGGCAATTGCGTGGTGACATGCTCGATATGATCGCAACGAGCTGCCATAGATGAGATAATGGTGGTGTCGGAAATAGGGGAGGCGTGATCGCCAAAAATACCTCCGGATACAACAGCGCCAATCACCAATGATAAATTAGCCCCTGTGGAGACACTCAACGCAATCGCGATGGGCATCATAATAGAAAATGTACCCCAGCTTGTACCCGTTGAAAACGCGATAATGGATGCCAATAAAAATACAATTACAGCAATCAAGGCAGGGCTGACAACACCTTGAGCAAGCGAGGCAAGGTATTTACCCGTACCTAAATCATTGGTGAGTTTGCTTATGGCAAACGCTAAAATTAGGATGACGACAATGGGTAACATATCCGCAATGCCTTGATAAAAACTTTTGTAGAACGCTTTTTTACTCATGGCTTTAGTTGCCATAAAATAGACAAAAGTAACCAGTAAGCTAGTGATAACCGCATAAAATACTGAGGTTGAACCACTGCCTTTTAAAATATCACCGTCACCGGTAAGGTATAAACTAATGGGAACGGTGGCAATTAAAACAAACAGAGGGATTAACATTCGACTCATTTTTGGATTGCTATGTGTTTCTTCGAGAAGTGTATTTTCATTGTTATCACCAGTGGCATCAGTATCCATAACATTATTTACGTTGTTTCTCTGATCCGCACGCGCTTCGTAGGTTTTCATCGGTCCAAAATCTTTACCCACTAAAATCACGATTAACGTGAGAATTAATGCCGTGATAGCGTAAAAATTAAAAGGGATAGATCGAATAAAAATTTCAGTCGCATTGCCGGTGATGACGGAGCTAGCAATTTGAGCACTGATTAAACCGATTAATAATGCGCCCCAGCCATTCATTGCAATTAATGAACAGACAGGTGCGGAGGTTG
>CAZMWD010000193.1:0-4788 GCA_964569685.1 uncultured Cocleimonas sp.
GATAATTGAGTCTTTGCATGGTACAATGCGCTATAAACTGGTTTAAACCAGTGCGCACTAGTAAGTATAAACAAGTTCTAAAGAGGGAAATTTCTTGAGTGATTTAAATAAAAATATAGTGATGTGGGTGATTATTGCCCTCGTACTGGTTGCTGTTTTCAGCAAATACCAAATGCCCGAGCAACAATCTACGGGGATGTCATATTCAGACTTTATCAAAAAAGTCAGTACTAACGGTGTAAAAGAAGTTGAAATCAGTGGTCAGGTGATTACAGGTATAACCTCGGCCAATGAAAAATTCCAGACCTATGCGCCTTATAATGACCCTAAAATGGTTGATGATTTATTAAGCCATAATGTTGAGATTAAGGTTAAAGAACCAGAAGGTCGTTCTGTTCTGGTTGATATTTTAGTCAATACCATCCCCTTTTTATTAATTATCGGCTTGTGGATTTACATCATGCGCCAGATGCAAGGCGGTGGTGGTAAAGGTGGCCCGATGTCATTCGGCAAGAGTAAAGCGCGATTGATGACGGAAGATCAAGTCAAAGTAACCTTTAACGATGTTGCGGGTTGTGAAGAAGCTAAAGAAGAAGTCTTTGAGATTGTTGAATTCTTACGAGAGCCGGGTAAATTTCAAAAGCTCGGTGGAAAAATCCCACGCGGTATTTTACTAACAGGCTCTCCGGGTACCGGTAAAACCTTGCTTGCAAAGGCAATTGCAGGTGAAGCAAAAGTACCGTTCTTTAGTATTTCTGGTTCAGACTTTGTTGAAATGTTTGTCGGTGTCGGTGCATCACGTGTACGTGATATGTTCGAGCAAGCTAAAAAACACGCGCCTTGTATTATCTTTATCGACGAGATTGATGCGGTTGGTCGCCAACGTGGCGCAGGTATGGGTGGCGGTAACGATGAGCGCGAACAAACCTTAAACCAACTGTTAGTTGAAATGGATGGTTTCGAAGGCTCTGAAGGCGTTATTGTCATCGCCGCAACTAACCGACCCGATGTACTTGATGCCGCTTTATTACGCCCTGGTCGTTTTGATCGTCAAGTGGTTGTACCCTTACCCGATGTTCGTGGGCGTGAGCAAATCCTTAAAGTACATATGCGTAAAGTACCTTTAGGTGATGATGTTAAAGCAGGTATTCTTGCGCGTGGCACGCCGGGCTTTTCAGGCGCGGATTTAGCCAACCTGGTTAATGAAGCGGCCTTGTTTGCAGCCAAAGCAAATAAACGCACCGTTAGTATGGAAGAGTTTGAGCAAGCTAAAGATAAAATCATGATGGGTGCAGAACGCAAATCCATGGTGATGAACGAGAAAGAGAAAGAGAATACGGCGTATCACGAAGCAGGTCATGCGATTGTTGGTTTAACTGTGCCCGATCACGATCCTGTTTATAAAGTAACCATTATTCCACGAGGTCGCGCACTCGGCGTAACCATGTTTTTGCCAGAAGAAGATAAATACAGTGCCAGCAAGCAAAACTTAGAAAGCCAAATCTCTACTTTATTCGGTGGTCGAATTGCCGAAGAAATGATTTTAGGTAAAGACGGAGTGACAACAGGCGCATCAAACGATATTGAGCGCGCAACCAGTATTGCACGTAATATGGTGACTAAATGGGGTCTGTCAGAAAAAATGGGGCCACTTTCTTATAGTGAAGAAGAGGGTGAAGTTTTCCTTGGACGTTCTGTTACCCAAACTAAATCTGTATCGGATGATACCGCGCATGAAATCGATGATGAAGTCCGTAAGATTATTGAAGAAAATTACGATCGAGCAGAAAAAATCCTTAAAGAAAAAGTAGATATACTGCACGAAATGACCAAAGCATTGATGAAGTATGAAACCATTGACCAGACACAAATTGCAGCACTCATGAAAGGCGATGAGCCATCACCACCAGAAGGCTGGACGGATGATGATTCTTCGAATTTTGATGGTGGTGACGATAGCGGATCTGCGGTCAAAGCAGAAACACCGGATAAAAAGAAAGATTCGGATGCTACAGTGGGTGGGCCAGCAAGTTCACATTAATGATCATTAATTCATTAGAGAAGGACGCTCTTTAAGCGTCCTTTTTTGTTTTCATATGAAGTGTATTCAGTTAAACGTCAGTTAAAAAATGCTATAATTGTGATTAAAAAAACAATTATTTTACAGTAACTTGCAATAATAAATTTATGAGCAGAAAATATTTTGGAACAGATGGTATTCGTGGCGAGATTGGTAAAGCACCTTTAACGCCAGACTTTGTCTTAAAATTAGGCTGGGCGGCTGGTAAAGTACTTGCTGCGCAAAATAATCCATTGGTTGTAATTGGTAAAGATACGCGTATTTCAGGTTATATGTTGGAATCTGCACTTGAAGCGGGTTTAGTGGCGGCAGGCGTTAATATTCGTTTATTAGGCCCAATGCCCACTCCGGCGGTTGCTTATTTAACGCGCACCTTCCGTGCCTCTGCGGGTATTGTGATCAGTGCTTCGCATAACCCCTTTCAAGATAATGGCGTAAAGTTTTTCTCTAGTAATGGTACTAAGCTAACGGATGAAACCGAAATAGAAATAGAAAAATACTTAGATAAAGAATTACAAACAGTCAGCTCCGAAAAACTTGGTCGAGTAGAGCGCGTAGAAGATGCCGCTGGGCGTTATATCGAATTTTGTAAACGCGCTATTCCAACAGAAATCACCTTAGAAGGTCTTCGTATTGTTGTGGATTGCGCTAATGGCGCAACCTATCATGTGAGCCCTCATGTGTTTTCAGAGCTGGGTGCAGATGTGGTTAAAATCGCCGCTAAGCCTGATGGTATTAATATCAATGAAAATTGCGGTGCTACATCGTTGGCATTATTGCAAAAAAGTGTTTCAGAGTACCGTGCAGACTTAGGTATCGCTTTGGATGGCGATGGTGATCGCTTGATGATGGTTGATCATAAGGGTGAGGTGGTCGATGGAGATGAAATACTAGCTATTATTGCAACGCACAGACTAAAAGAAGGCACTTTAGGTGATCATGTTGTTGGCACGTTAATGAGCAACTTAGGGCTTGAAAAGGCGATGACGGATATGGGTTTGAATTTTCATCGTGCCGATGTAGGTGATCGTTATGTAATGGATATTATGCGTAAGACAGGCGGTATCCTTGGTGGGGAATCTTCGGGGCATATCATCGTGCGCGATCGTATTTCGACGGGTGACGGTACCATAGCCGCATTACAAGTGCTGCATGCGGTAATTGCTAGTGGTAAAAACCTGCATGAATTAAAACAAGTGATGCGCAAATATCCACAAAAATTGATCAATGTACGCATCAAGAATAAAGTGGCGTTAGATAATAAAGCGATTCAAGCGGCAGTAAAAGATGCCGAAACACAAATGAAGGGGAGTGGACGTGTATTGTTAAGAGCGTCTGGAACAGAGCCTTTAATTAGAGTAATGGTTGAAGCCGAAGATGAGAAAGATACGTCAATCCATGCGCAAGCGATTGCCGATGTTGTAGAAAAAGTCGCCAGTTCTTAATTTGTATTTATCCGTTTTTTTAAATAAGCACGTAAAAGCCTAATAACTTTCGCTCCCCTATCTGGGGATTAGGCTATAAATCATTTGATTTATCGGCTCGCTAAGGTTAATCTTCCGCGATTCAAAAACGATTGGGAAATCTATCATGCGTAAGACGCTAGTAGCAGGAAACTGGAAACTTAATGGCTCTAAAGAAAGCATTAAGGAATTGTTAAGTGGGATTCAAGCGGGCATGTCAGAAGCAAAAACGGATGTTGCTGTTTGTGCACCTTACATTTACATCCCGCTCGTTGAAGAAATTCTCTCAGGATCAAACATCGGCTACGGCTCAGAAAGTATTTCTGAGCATGACTTAGGTGCATTTACAGGTGAAATTTCAGGCGCAATGCTGAATGACTTTAACTGTCAGTATGCGATTGTAGGTCACTCAGAGCGACGTTCAATTTTCGGCGAGAAAGATGCGGATACTGCGAATAAATTTGCGGCAGCACGAAAGCATGGTTTAACGCCAATTTTATGTGTAGGTGAGCTTTTAGAAGAGCGCGAAGCAGGCATTACAGAAGAAGTTGTATCTCGTCAGCTAGATGCGGTAATCGCATTAGAAGGCATTGCAGCACTAGCAGATGCAGTTATCGCATACGAGCCAGTTTGGGCAATCGGTACAGGCAAAACGGCATCACCTCAGCAAGCACAAGATGTACATGCCTTTATACGTGCAAAAATTGCAAAACGTGATGCAGGTGTTGCAGAAAAAATTCAAATCCTTTACGGCGGTAGCGTAAATGGCGGAAACGCAGACGAACTATTTGCAATGGAAGATATAGATGGCGGATTGATTGGTGGTGCTTCATTAAAAGCAGAAGACTTCCTAGCAATATGTCGTGCAGGCTAATTGTTACTTCTAAATGAATGCGTCTATACTCGTTAGCGGCGTTGCATTGGATTTCCGATGCTCAAGTACTTGATGTACATTCCGCTTCGGCTTCTTATGCAGCCTTACTAACAAGTAAATTCGCATCATTCAGAAATTACAATAAAGTAACTTTAGAAAAGCTAAAATAGAAACAGGTAAAAACAAATGTTATATAACGTTTTATTAATCATACAGATATTGGTTGCACTTAGTATTATCGGGCTTGTGCTGATTCAGCATGGTAAAGGTGCGGATGCAGGTGCGGCTTTTGGTGGTGGTGCAGCGGGTACAGTGTTTGGCTCAAAAGGGTCTAGTAATTTCTTAAGCCGTGCAACTGCAATATTGGCAGC
>CAZMWD010000194.1:0-2859 GCA_964569685.1 uncultured Cocleimonas sp.
TGAGGACTTAAGTTCATTACTCATTATATGAAAATACTTTTGGGACAATTCATAGTATTAATAGTTGCGAAAGTATTCGCAGTATCTGAGATCAAAGCACAAGAAATCCGTCCCTTCCCTTCGACCCCGCTCAGGATAAACCAAAAGTCCGTTCAGGGAACTGATCTATTGCTTATCCGTAGCCTGAGCGGAGTCGAAGGCGGACTTGGATACTATGCAATAACTTTTGGAACTATTAATATAATAAGAGTCGTCTGTTTGGTTGTTGGTTATAAATGTTATAAATCAACATCCACAATAAGTAAAGAATGGTCAGAAACCTTATTCAAACGCACTTCATGGTCGTAACGAATCTCTGTAATAGCATCATTAAAACGTGTTGATGCCAGCGCATGATCATAGCGAAAACCATTCTTTTGCTTGGTGCTAACCCAAGTAAATTCACGCTTTTTAGGGTTACGACTGCGCCACGCATCAATCCAGCCATCACGTAGTAACTGTTGGAATAAAAAAGTATGCTCAAACGATTTTGTTTCAGAATCTTCAAACGGGATGCCACAGTTTAAATCACCAATAATCAGGCTGTTTTCTTTTAAGAAATCGTTGTCTAATTCTAGTAGTGCATGTAAATAAGGGGGTTGCTTTTGTTTTTGTGGCAAGTGCGCTGCTATTAGGTTTAACTCGGCTAGATCAGGGAAGAAGGCGCGAATGGCGCGAGCGGGAATGCCACTTCCTTTAGGAAATAATGTTGCTTGGAAATTGTATTTTGAAGCAATAATTAATGTGTTATCGCGAGCGCTATTCGTGTCTGGAATATACTGTTCATCTAAGCCCATTTCTTTTAAACCTTCTAGTAAAATGGTTTTACTAGAACCCTGCCGAAATTCTTGCAAGGTAACAATATCAGGGTCTTCTTTTTTGATGGCGTTAATAATTTCTGGGGCACGCTGCCCGCCACCGTGTAGGATATTCCAGCTGATAATTTTCATGGAGCGAGAATAACAGTTATTTACGTTAGACATATGCAAAGGTTATTGAGATATTAATAGTAAATACGCGTAGCAATTTGAAGCATTGTAGCAAAAGGCACAAGCGTAACTGGTCTTGTGCCCTTTTTATGCTTAGAATAAGCAGACGTTTTTTAAATAAAAGTAAAACAATGACAAAACGCTGTGGTCCAGCATTCACCCTTGCATTTTTAAGCCCTCGTTACTGGCTAAGCTGGTTAGGTCTGGCTCTGGGATTTTTGGTTTCCTTGTTATCTAATCGCGCGCGTCATTTATTGGGGCGAGGCATCGGTAACTTAATCTATAAGCATCACACCAAACGCCACCACATTGTAAAAACAAATTTAGATATTAGCTTTCCTGAACTCTCTAATTCAGAACGTGAAAAAATGACGCATCAGCACTTGCAGTGGTATGGCTGTGCGCTGGTTGATTACACGTTGTTTTTCTTTGCTAGCAAACGCCGTCTTTCAAACATGATAGAAATAGAAGGCAAAGAACATATTGATCATGCGCTTAATAACAATCAAAGTATTATTATACTGTTAGCGCATAGCGTTATGCTTGAATTTGCGCCCGCCGCATTAGGTTTGCACTATAACTGTTATGGTTCTTACAAAAGCTCTAAAAACCCTGTGATTGATTGGATGATTGCGCGTAGCCGTTGTCGTCATGTGAAATTTGTGGTTTCCCGAGAAGAAGGAATGCGTAAATTAGTAAAGTCACTTATTCCCAATCAGTTACTTATTTTTTTACCGGATGAAGATTTAGGTAAAGAAAATGCCGTTTTTGCCCCATTTTTCGGTAAGCAAAAAGCAACATTAACAACACCTGCAAGATTAGCCAAGATGGGCAAGGCAACTTGTTTGCCCACCTTTGCATGGTATGACCCAATAACACATAAATATAAAATACAGATTTCAGCACCATTAACTAATGATGGATGTAATTATCCTAGTAATGATAAAATTGAAAATGCGACTACACTAAACAAAGGTTTGGAAGATTTAATCAAACAACATCCAGAGCAGTACATGTGGACAATGAAAGTATTTCGTACGCGCCCTGAAAATGAAAAATCTGTTTATTAAAATTATTAACCTAGACAGTGTGCTAGCACGACGGTGAGGTATTTCTGATTAACAATAACCAATCACTCTTGCAAAAAGAACGTTTTTGGCTTTTATACAAGCAAACGCCCCTAATGCTTATAGGCAATTTTGTTGTAAGCGTTGCGCTCGTTATGTTGTTGCGCGATATAGTTCCAAAGCAAATATTGCTTATTTGGTTGGTAGGTTTTTATCTTTTTAATAGTGCTGTTGTGGCATTTTATTTTTATCTAAAACCATTTTTCAGTACAGTTTCTACCGTTCCAGATAAAAGATTTTATTATTACTTACCTTTTATCTACGGAATACTATGGGGAATAACAGGGGTTATATTTTTCACACCAGAATCTATAACTCATATCGCTTTTTTAATTATTTTTTTATTTGGAATGACCTCCGCGGGGTTAAACCCCTTATCTGCTTCTTGGTTGTCATTCGCATTATTTGCCATTCCTGCTTTATTGCCATTAGCCATTCAGTTGATTATTCATAATAAAGATGCCGATGTGTTTATCTGGCTGGCGGTTACAATATTCACCTATTTAATTGCTCTGCTCGTCTTTAGTCAGACCTTCTTTAAATCTATTACCCAATCCCTTGAAATACGCTATGAAAATTTAGAATTAGTCCAAAAATTACGCACCCAGACAGAAGTAGCAGAAAAAGCCAACCGTGATAAATCGAGTTTTTTAGCGGCTGCCAGCCATGATTTACGCCAACCCATTCATGCGTTATCTTTGTTT
>CAZMWD010000194.1:2959-4786 GCA_964569685.1 uncultured Cocleimonas sp.
GACCCTATTTTATTGTCTAATATTCTGCGTAATTTTCTACAAAATGCAATTCGTTACACTAAAAACGGAAAAATATTACTCAGTTGTAGAAGCAGAAAAGAGACGGTTTTAATTCAAGTTTGGGATACCGGACACGGCATTGAAGCTAAAAACTATCAACTTATTTTTAATGAATTTCAGCAACTAGATAATCCCGAACGCGATCAAAATAAAGGCTTGGGATTAGGCTTGGCTATTTGTCAGCGCTTGTCATTATTACTGAAGCATCCTCTTACACTTAAATCTAAGATGGGTAAAGGTAGTGTTTTTGCTATCGAACTTCCACTGGTTGATGAAAAAGACATTAACAGTGCGCAATCAGAAAACAACCATCAACACATTTATAAAACGGTAGATTTCAATAAGGTGGTGATTTTGGTAATTGAAGATAACCCAATGGTTCTTGAGGCAACTATACAATTATTAGAAGCATGGGGCGCTACCGTACTGCAAGCAGATAGTGTTGAAACGGCACGACAACAAGCCGAGTCTTATCCTAATAAAGTGGATATTATTATTGCAGATTATCGTTTACGTGAAAATACAACGGGGATACAGGCGATTGACGCTTTCAATGAAACGAGTAATTATCCTGCCGCTGGTTTACTATTAACAGGTGACACCGAGGCAGATCGTTTGCGTGAAGCTTCTTCCCATGGTTTGCCGCTATTACACAAACCCATTAAAGAAGCGCACTTAAAAAATGCGTTAAGTAAAATATTACGGATGTGATGTTTTATGAGAAAATAGTCATTAATAGAAAGCATATACAGAGGCAAACATGAGTAAATTTTGGAGTAAAAGCACACACGATTTAGCACCCTACTCACCGGGGGAACAGCCTCAAGATAAACAATACATAAAGCTTAATACAAACGAAAACCCCTATCCACCTTCTCCTTTAGCAATACAAGCGATGCACGATGCGGCTAATGAAGATATGCGTTTGTATCCTGACCCCGAACTTAAAAAGCTAAAAGAAGCGATCGCTGAATTTTACAACATATCACCCGATCAAATCTTTATCGGCAATAGTTCCGATGAGGTGTTAGCGCATATGTTTGCTGCTTTATTCAAACAAGAACCTAATCAGAACAAATCATTGTTTTTCCCTGATATTAGCTACAGTCTTTATCCCAGTTTTTGTCGTTTATTTGATATAAAATACGAGCAAATCCCGCTCGCTGATGATTTTACTATTCAAGTAGATGATTATAAAAAAGACAATAGCGGGATTATTATCGTCAATCCCAATGCGCCTACTTGCATTGCATTATCTTTGGAAGAAATTGAAGTTATCTTAAAAGCGAATCCTGATTCGCCTGTAGTGATTGATGAAGCCTATGTTGACTTTGGGGCGCAAACGGCTATTGCCCTGATTGATAAATACCCTAATTTATTAATCACTCAAACGTTTTCAAAATCACGTTCTTTAGCAGGTTTGCGCGTTGGTTTTGCGGTCGGTTCAGCAGAATTAATAGAAGGTGTTGAGCGTGTTAAAAACTCATTTAACCCTTATCCTTTAGATAGAATCGCTGTTGCGGCGGCAACCGCCTCTATCAATGATAAAAACTACTTTGAAAGCACCTGTAATAAAATTATTAAGACACGAGATAAAACACGCGAACAGTTAATCTCATTGGGATTTGATGTTTCTATTTCACACACTAATTTTTTATTTGCTAAACCCAAAGCAGGTGTAAATGCGGAAGCATTATATTTGGGATTAAAAGAAAAGGGCGTACTGATTCGCTACTTTGATTCACCACGAATTGATGGCTATATACG
>CAZMWD010000195.1:0-2919 GCA_964569685.1 uncultured Cocleimonas sp.
TTTATATTACTGGAGTCATGGTTTGGTGCTTCACTATTACAAGATACGGTGTTACGGTAAATACTCTTCAAAAAAGGTTAGATAGCCTTCTTATAAAGTGATCCTGTTTTTCAGTGCATAGATTTTCATGTAAAATACCGTAAAGATGAACACTTCAAAAACAAATAATAATTATTTTGAAATAGCGCGCGAACCTGCTGATATTTCTTTCGAACGTTTTTGTAGTCAATACTATGATAATGAAACTCCGGTTATTATAGAGAGTGTGACAAAAAACTGGTCTGCAACTCAGCATTGGACTGAAAAATACATTCGTGATGAATTATCAAAAGAAGACACTGCCAAGGCTGCCTCTTTATGGTATTGGATGGAAAGGGGTACGCTGGAAAATGATTATGCTACGCCAGTAATTATTGATAATTTATTAGCGTCTGATGCTACTTTTGCTCGATCAGAAGTAATGCGTATTTGGATTCATAGCAAAGGGAATGTATCTAGTTGGCATTATGATGCGAATATGGTGAATGTCTTTAATGTACAGGTAACGGGGCAAAAAGAGTGGGTTATCGTATCGCCTCAAACCCCGCTTGATTGTTATCCTTTTATTAATTTTGTCATTATGGGGGCGAGTGATGAGAAAATGCTACGTCATAAAGTGCATAGTCGCTTTAATTTAAATCAAGGTGATATGCTTTATCTTCCGCCTTTGTGGATTCATAAAGTTATCTCGCGTGAGACAGAAAACATTAGTTTAAATTGGATTTTTACTAAGAAAGAAACCGAAGTGTCTTCTAAAGGATTAACGCGTGAATTGGAGCGGTATTTTTTACAAGAATACCTTTCCGGTCACCGTTTTAAAATTGTTCGAAATACCTTTGAGAAGATAAATCAAAAAATCCCCGGCTATCTACGCTGGAAGTGGCGTTATCCAACCATGATTAAAACGCCTGTTACGCAAAGACCTTTTCAACTCATTCGGCGTACGTTTAATGAGTTAGCGGTATTGGGAAAAGTAATACGACATGCTAAAAAAATACAGCCTTATATTGATAACCTTAAATTAATTAAAAAGCTACGATAAGCACTGTTTTTAACAGGGCACTCAAACTTTTACAATACTCTTGTTTTTTGAGGCTCCTCTTCTTCTTTATGAAAAAAGCTCATTATCACGAGCAAAATTGCGCCAACGGTAATTGCCATATCTGCCACATTGAACGTGGCAAAATGAAAATAACCATCGGGCCATTCACTTAAGAAAAACAGATCCCAGCTAACATAAAAGTCGATAAAATCGATAACTTTGCCGTGCAACACTCGGTCAATTAGATTGCCAATTGCGCCACCTAATACAAGAGATAGCGCGATAGCTGTCCACGTTTCATCTTTCTTTAATTTGTATATCCATATAACGATCACAACACTGATCACAATCGCTAGAATAGTAAAGAACCAGCGCTGCCAACCACCTGCACCACTTAACATACCAAACGCAGCGCCTGTGTTATAAGCGAGAACCCAGTTAAAATTAGGAATAATGGAGGGAATTATTTCGCCTAATTCAAGATTTGCTTCCGCCATCCATTTTGTAAGTTGATCAAAAAAAACGATCAGAATTGTCACCCATAACCATTTAAGCATAGTGGCGTACCTCACCGTTTGTTACTGATCCAAGTATTGCAGTTACATTCGTCACACAGCGATCACAAAGTTCGGGATGTTCGTTATTATTGCCGACACTGGTTTGATGGTGCCAACAGCGTACACATTTTTTTGCATCGGAAGCACTAACTGCTAACCATACATTGTCAACACCTTCACCTTCCGCTGCTAATGCGCCATCAGGTTGTAGGGTAGATTCTTCTACCGTTGCACCCGATGTGATTAGCACAAAACGTAATTCATCATCCAGTTTATTCAAGGCAGTCAACATTTCGCCAGAAGCATAAACGGTTACATCTGCATTTAAAGATGAGCCAATGCCCGCATCTTTACGCAGGAGTTCTAATTGTTTACTAACAGAAATTCGTACTGCAAAAATATTTGCCCAATCTGATTCGCTCAATGCTTCATTATCGCTTAACTCAAATAACTGATCATACCATTGTGTTAGCAATACATAATCTGCTGGTTTTGTCTGATTCTCGTAAATCGAATGCCAGATTTCTTCACTGGTAAAACTGAGTATGGGCGACATCCAACGCACCAATGCTTGTAAAATATGATGCGCCGCTGTTTGTGCTGAGCGGCGTGCCAGTGATTTTGCTGGCATGGTGTATTGACGGTCTTTGGTAATATCTAAATACAAGCTACCCATATCAATCGAGCAGAATTTTAATAGTTCTTGATAAACCACATGGAACTGCATTTCATCATAAGCTTGAATAATTTTAGCCTGCGATTGTGCGGCTTGTGCTACTGCCCAACGATCCAGCGGTAACATTTCATCAGGCGATACTAAATCAGTTTCTGGGTTAAAATCATTCGTGTTTGAGAGCAAATAACGTGCGGTATTACGGATACGACGATAGGCATCGGCAGCACGTTTTAAGATTTCATCTGATACTGTAATTTCACGCGTGTAATCTGATGATGAAACCCACAAGCGTAAAATATCTGCGCCCAAGTTTTTCATTACTTTGTCAGGGTAGATAACATTGCCAATGGATTTCGACATCTTTTTGCCTTTAGCATCGACTACAAAACCATGCGTTAAAACATTTTTATAAGGTGGTTTGCCGTGCATTGCAATTGATGTCAGTAATGACGAATGGAACCAACCACGATGTTGATCCGAACCTTCTAAATAAAGATCAGCAGGTGAATGCAAGTTTTCACGGCGATCTAATACGGAGAAATGCGTCGTGCCAGAATCAAACCAAACATCTATCGTATCAGTGGTTTTATAATAATCTTCGGCAT
>CAZMWD010000195.1:3019-4763 GCA_964569685.1 uncultured Cocleimonas sp.
CTTCAATACTCATGCGATGCCAATATTCGATGCCTTCACCTTCAATCCCCTTGGCAATACTTTCTATCAACTCCAGCGTATTTGGGTGAAGTTCTTCGGTTTCTTTATGTACAAATAACGTAATAGGCACACCCCAGAATCGCTGGCGCGAAACACACCAATCAGGGCGACCTTCAATCATTTTATGAAGACGGCTTTTTCCCCAGTCGGGTATCCATTTAACGTCATCTATACCTTTTAGCGCATCTTGGCGAAGGTTTTGCTTTTCCATACTGATAAACCACTGCGGGGTCGCACGAAAAATGATTGGCGTTTTATGTCGCCAACAATGCGGGTAGCTATGACGGATTTTTTGTTGACAAAGTAGACTGCCATTTTTAGCAATTTCTGCCAGAACCGTTTTATTACCGCTGTAAACAAATTGACCGCCGACGAGTCCCACATCTTCAAAAAAGTGACCATCATTACCAAGAGGATTAATGACGTCTAAATCGTATTTTTTAGCAACGATATAATCGTCCGTACCATGTGCTGCTGCCGTATGAACCGCACCTGTGCCACCTTCTGCGGTAACATGCTCGCCCAAGATGATGGGAAGTTCACGCTCATAAAATGGATGTTTTAGCATCAAACCTTCAAGGTCAGCCCCTTTGCATGATCCAAGTACACCCTTGTTTTCCAAATTAGAGTTGTCTAGCTCATAACGTGCTAATGCAGCTTCGTGTAACGTCTCTTCTAGTACAAGCGCGCCTTTTTCTGTTTTAATCAGTAAATAATTAAAATCTTCATGCAACGTCACCGCCATACTTGCCGGCAATGTCCATGGTGTTGTTGTCCAAATGACGAGATAAATATTATCGGCTGACGCACCAAATTTTTCTGCAATTGCGCTTTGGTCAACGGCTAAATATTTTACGTCGATAGAATCAGAGGTTTTATCTTCGTACTCAACCTCAGCTTCTGCCAAGGATGAGCCGCAATCTAAACACCAGTTGACAGGTTTTTGCCCTTTCTCTAAATGCCCTTTCTCAATAATTTTTCCAAAGGAACGAACAATATCGGCTTCTGTTTTAAAGTCCATCGTCAGATATGGCTTATCCCACTCAGCGAGAACGCCCATACGGATAAAGCCTTCTTTTTGAATCTCGACTTGTTTACCCGCATATTCTCGGCATAACGCACGGAACTTGGTAGCGTCCACTTTTTGCCCAACTTTGCCTACCTTCTTTTCAACGATTGCTTCAATCGGCAAACCATGACAATCCCAACCAGGCACATAAGGCGTATCAAAGCCTGATAATGTCTTGCTCTTTAAAATAATATCCTTGAGGATTTTATTAGTTGCATGACCAAGATGTAACTGACCATTCGCAAACGGAGGGCCATCGTGCAAGATGAACTTTTCACGCCCTGCTGAATGTTTACGCAATTGGCCGTAAAGGTCCGCTTTATTCCACTCTTCCAGCATCGCAGGTTCGCGATTGGCTAGGTTGCCTTTCATTGGAAAGCTGGTAGAGGGTAGGTTTAGTGTTTTTTTGTAGTCGACTGTGTTGTCGTTAGCGTTATCACTCACGGCATGTTCTCGGTTATATTCTTAAAGCGGGGAAGGATAACATGCTTTCGTAGCCCCCTAAAGGGCAGAAAGTACGTCCGTCGAAACGCAAAGCGTTTCAGGACGTTGGTTGAGCATCTACAGACTTATTATGGAAGACATAACTCAGATTAAAGAATAAAACAACTCCTC
>CAZMWD010000196.1:0-4743 GCA_964569685.1 uncultured Cocleimonas sp.
GCACTGAATCTGCCTGTATTATTGATGGGCGTGTACCGCATGCTGTTTTATTGGAATTATTAACGGATGAAGGTGTAGGAACGTTGATAAAGAAATAAAATATAGCATCGATACTTAGGTATAGTCGTCTGGGAAAACTACCTTTAATCATAAATAAACGCACGGGTTTAGCGCATTTTATATAATGAGACCCCTAATTATAATTAAAATAAGTTTTAGCTATGTATTTAAACAATAAATTATTAACGCGCGCGCTATTTATTCTTTCTTTTTCAGCATTGTTAACCGCCTGTGGTGGTGGAAGTACCGATTCTTCTGAACACCCCGAACAAGATCAAGATCAAAACATCAATCATGCGCCTGTTATTTCTGGTATTCCGCAAACAAGTGTAACGGTCGATACAACGTATCAGTTTTCACCTATTAGCACGGATGCAGATAACGATCTTCTACAGTTTAATATCATTAATAAACCAGCTTGGGCAAAATTTAATTCGTCTACAGGCTCACTACAGGGTGTTCCAGTAAGAACAGGCGTACATAATAATATTAAGATTGCCGTTTCTGACGGTAAAAAGACAGTGAGTTTAGCCCCATTTTCTATTACGGTTATTGCTAAAACGGATGTTGATGATACAAACATCGGTGATAATATAAAGGACGACGACAATAATAATAACGACAGCGACAACATTGACGACATTGACGACGACAATACAAACAAAGACGATGAAGTCACTGATGTCGTTGTCAATCAAGCACCCACTCTTTCGGGTATTCCAGCTACAACGGTAAAAACTAACAAGCCTTATCAATTTCAACCACAGGCCAGTGATGTAGAAAATAACAGCTTAACATTTAGTATCAAAAATAAACCAACATGGGCAGATTTCAATACAAGCACAGGTAAGCTTCAGGGCACTCCTCAACAAGAAAGCATAGACACTGATATTATTATTACTGTGAGTGATGGAACAAACACGGTTAGCCTATCTGCTTTTTCCATTAGCGTACTGGTTTCTACCGATACGGTTGCCTATGCACTCAGTTCAGGCGATGCAAGTAACGTAACGGTAAATGATCTACTCGCATCTGCAAGAGAAGAAATAACCAGTTTACAAACAGGTGATGATTTATTAAAGGCACTTTATAAAAATCAAGCGATTAACTATAACCCTGGTAATCGTTCACAACTGATTAGAATCAAAGGTGATAGCCATAAAGTATTTCCAATTTTACAAGCGAATAAAGGCAATACATTAGCCATCGCCGGTATCAAGGACACGGCACGTTTTGCAGCGTTTGGTGGAGCGCCGATGGAACATTTTGCAGAAGGCAATAACCTATCGTACGAGCCACAATTTAAACGTTTGTTAGCTTGGCTTATTACGGCTAATGCAAATGATACTTTACAAAATAATAAAACGATTGCTCTATCTTTTACCAGAAGCGATACCAAAGACATTAAAAATTGGTTGGCTACACATTATGCAAACTGGACAGTAAAAGAATGTAACGATGCAAAGACGTTAACAAATTGTTATGTGTCTGCAGATTTAATCATGATCGGTTGGCAAACAAAAAACGAAGATGCCAACCCCATCAAACAAGCGTTAGAAAATGAAATTAGCAAACAAACACCCGTGTTATATCTGCACACGTTGTATGAAGCAATCAATGAAGTCTCTGCCACTATTTCCCGTTTATTCGAATTTGAATTACCCTACGGCGGTAACTATTGGGCAAAAGATGTCAGTACTTGGAATAACGTTAATTCGATGCAAACCTTTATCAATAGCAGTTTAAAATACGATGCAATGGATACGATGTTGGCGCACTTTCAAGCCAATAGTTATGACTTTGATTGGTCTGTGTGTGAAAACAGTAACGGACAAAAAAGCGTAAACTATGATAAATGCGATAATGTCGTTGGGCTTAACAAGGAATTTCAGGCAGGCGCAAGTCGCGTTAAAGCACTGTTAAATAGTCTCGATAAAAACAAAAAAGCCATCTTTAAAACAACGGACTATCGCTTGCAAAAATTATTGGCATTAATCGGAGATAAATTCCGTCACAATGTAACGTATCCTATGGATAAAGCCAGTACCAATAATAATAGCTTCATGCGCTCATACTATGCCGATCATGCGGTTTACAATTACCGACACATCAACCTTGCACAATCAGATATGGGTAACTTTAGTCGCAGTGACTTCTCGCACATTACACCTGTTACAAAAACCGTAAATCTTACCAGTAAAAAGAGTTTCCGCTCTACCGGCGCATACGCCCTACCGGGTCAAACCGTTAAAATTACACGTAATGATGACAGCGATTTAACGGTGAAAGTCTTTATTAATACACTACGTTCAGGTGCAACCCATCAATATCAAAAAAATGCCTACAACCGCCCTAAATATTTACAAACACCCCATTTTCTAATCAAATCGGGTGAAACGATTGAAATTACCTCACCTTACGGTGGGCCATTACAACTTGAGTTTAGTAAAAATGATTTGCCGGTCAGCGTAACCTTTGAAGAAGTGGGAGAACATGCTTATTGGGCAGGTACTAAAGATAATGCATCGTTTACTCAAAAACTAGACAAAGGCGATTTTGATTGGGCAGAAGTCGTCACGACAGGCTTCGAAGTACATTCAAAACTCGACAAAATGCGTAAATCAGTCGCTGACCCTAAATGGGGGTCGGCTCAAGCACTTGCCAATGCAACTGAACGCTATATGAGTAATTTCCCGCATGTGCTAGCAGGATTCAAAGGCCCCGGAATTGATGTGGTTGATGAAATTCATGATTTTGCGAATACACATAAGCTAACCATAGAAACATTGGATAAAGTCAAACACATGAATGCCGATCAAGCGACCTGTGGTTACGGTTGTTCAGGTAACCCCTACGATGCTTATTGGGCATTTTCACCGATAGGTCATGGCGATGTACATGAACTAGGACATGGTTTAGAAAAAAGCCGTTTCCGCTTTGAAGGTTGGGAAACGCACTCAACCACTAACCCTTACTCATACTACACTAAATCGAAATATGCAGAAATAACGGGCGGAGAACCTGATTGTCAAAAGTTACCCTTCAAACAGGTGTTTGATGCTTTGCAAGCCAGTGTTAATGAATCTAATCCAAGCGATTATTTAAAAAACAATTTATGGACAAACGCTAGATGGTCACAACAACTGATGGTGACGTTACAAGCGATGATGCATACGCAGAATATGGGAAAATTAGAAAATGGCTGGCATCTTTTAGCACGGTTGCATATTTTAGAACGAGAAGTAAAACGCGCAAAAAAGGATTGGGATACAAAAAAAGTATCACTTGGCTTTAGCGACTATACCTTAGTTGAATTTAACAAAATGCGAAAAAATGACTGGATGCTAATCTCACTTTCTCATGCTGCAGGCTTAGATTTTAGAGATTATTTAAGCATGATGGGAATTGCATTCGATCAAAAAGCCGCTAATCAAGTCGCCAGTTTTGGTTACACTGCTGTCCCAAAAATATTCTTTGAATCAACACCCAGTGGTTACTGTAAAACAGATGTATTCGGTACTTTCTTAAATAAGAGTAGCTTAGCGATTGATGGTAAAACTAAATGGCGCGAATGAAGTAGAAAATGATTTGTTAACTATCCGGTGGACGATCCGATATTAATTTAGCCTCAGGAACAGACGCAATAATAGCCGCTGGTATTGTAGTCATCATGCCCTTAACGGGTTTGATGGAAACCCATAACAAATTCATTTTCATGTTTAAATCGGCAAACACGACCGTTTCATGAAAACTAGCCAGCACAGCTTCTAATGCATTAATGATTTGTTTGCGACTTTCAACGCTTTTCTTTTTTAATCCGGGAATCAACACCATAAAATCGCCAAGATATTGACCCGTTTCATCTTTAGTAGGAACACGTTGCCACAAGGGTGTATTAGGTTCGAGTGATAATGATGCGCGCAAAGCATCTGTTTTAGAAGATTGAATCTCAGATGTGTTGTTCATGTTTAAATCGCCCATAACTAGTACTCCATCAACTTAGGTTTGATGGAGTACTAGAGAGTATAGTACATAGAATCTAGTACTCGACTTCTCCTTTATATAAATTTCTACTTTTTAAGCAACGCTCTTTTTGTGCCAATTTCTATGATTGTTTCAATACACTACTTTATCCAAAGTCTTTCAAAGGTATACCCATCTGCAAAACGATAGATAGAAAAATCGCGTGTATCTACGGTTAGTACTTTTCTTATTTTCCTCTGCCCTGCAAGTGCAACTAGCGTTGCATCCGTAAAATCAGGGTCAATGCTTGCATATTTTTCGATGATACTTTCAATCTGGGGAATATCCTGAGGAAAAATGTCATGCATCACCATCACGCCACGCCCTAACCATTTCAAAAGTGCTTGTTTACCCTGATTATTTAAAAAGAAACAAGTTTCCACAATAACAGGCCAAATACTGTGCATTTCCAAATCTTGATGTTCTTTAATAAATGCTACAGCATCATTATGATGCTTATCATCACGCGCAAATAAAGCGACTAAAAAGCCTGTATCGACCCATGCTTTATGGCTCAATCTTTTTCACCCGCATAACCATGTTTATGCTGTAATTTTTCCCATATTTGTTGCTTTAATTGATCTGTTGGAGCCTTAGCTAACTCACCAACATCAAATAAATCTTTACCTATTGCATAAGCAGAATGTTCTTCTTGAGCCA
>CAZMWD010000197.1:0-4715 GCA_964569685.1 uncultured Cocleimonas sp.
TTATGGATAATACTATCCCATCAACTGTGTGTAGCATTCGATTGCTGTATAGTTTTCGGTTTCTTTAACAGGCTGTTGTGAATCAGGCAATGCAATGGCGAGAAGATTTTCTATGCCGTAGTCTTTAGCCGTATTTAGCACATCCAGATTATCATCAATAAATAAACTGTGTGTTTTTTCAACGTCTTCCATTTTCTGTAAGGCTTGCCAAAAGCCTGCCTGCTCTTTTGCTAAACCAACGTCATGTGCGGTGATGATACGATCAAAATACTGTTCAATTTCGACATAGCCGAATTTTAATTTAACTGTTTTTTGATGCGCGTTAGTGAGCAATACCACGCGTTTTCCCATGTCGCGTAGATAGTCCAAAAATTCAATCACGTTTGCTCGAATCGCAATACGATTAGCTACTTCGTGTTTAAGGCTGACAATATCCATTTGCAATGTTTCTTGCCAATGATCGAGGCAATACCATTTGAGCGAGCCTTCATGTGATTTATAATTGTTACTTAAATATTCACGCGCTTTTTCTAATGTAATACTGTGTTTTTCGGCATAACGCCTTGGCATGTGCTCTAGCCAAAAGTGATTATCAAAATGTAAATCCAACAGTGTTCCATCCATATCTAAGAATACGGTGTTTATATTTTGCCAATCTATGGGAATTGCTTTCATCTGTCTGTAAACTGTCCTTTTTATGGATACTCTGATAAATCACAAAAAACCTATAATACACAACGTGACCACTGTTGCCACTAGTCGTCTCATTCAAATTGAAGAACTTGATCTGGAATTTTCTAATGGAGAAAAACGTGTCTACGAGCGCATCGCTAGTCGTGGCAATGGAGCCGTGCTTATTATACCGATTTTAGGTGATGAGATATTACTGATTCGTGAATATGCCGCAGGTACAGATCGTTATGAATTAGGTTTTCCAAAAGGTAAAGTAGAAAAAGGCGAAGCTTTTTTAGATGCAGCTAACCGCGAGATTATGGAAGAAGTCGGTTATGAATCTGCCAAACTCACCCAACTTAAACAACTCAGCCTAGCGCCGGGCTATATGGGGCATTTAACTACTATTGTGCTTGCAGAAGATTTGAGTGAGCACCGCGAACCTGGGGATGAGCCTGAAGAAATTGAGGTTGTTCCATGGAAGATTGCCAATATGGATGCACTTATCGAAAGAGATGATTTTTCTGAAGGACGTAGTATTGCTGCTTTATATTTACTGCGCGCTTTTTTGGAAAAGAATAATAAATAATGGGCAATCAACTGTTAGAGCAATTAGAACAACTCCTCCCCGAAATTAATCGTATCGCCAAAGAAGCCGGCGAAAAGATTATGGAAGTGTATGACAATGGTTTTGATATTAAAACCGACGTTACAATAAAGGCGGATGATTCGCCTGTTACAACCGCCGATTTAGCAGCGGATAAACACATAGATCAAGAGCTAAAAAAACTGCTGCCTCTATTCCCCATATTATCCGAAGAATCTGCCAAATTACCCTTTGCAGAGCGTGCATCACGGGAAACGTATTGGTTGGTTGACCCGCTTGATGGCACTAAGGAATTCATCAATCGTCGTGATAGCTTTACCGTTAATATTGCACTCATTCATCAACACAAATCCATTCTTGGCGTGGTATATGCGCCTGCTTTGGATGTGCTTTATTATGCTTGCAAAGGGTTTGGTTGCTATAAACAAGAAGGCGTTAATCCAGCACAAAAAATTCAGGCCCGACGATTACCCGAAGTGCCTGTATTTGCAGGTAGTCGTTTACATGGAAGTGATGTTTTAACTCAGTTTTTACAGAATGTAGAAGCAGATATAGGACAATGTGAATTAGTCAGTATGGGTAGCTCTTTAAAAATGTGCCTCGTTGCAGAGGGTACAGCTGATTTATATCCGCGCCTTGCGTTGACATCCGAATGGGATACCGCCGCAGCACATTGTGTAGTTGAAGAAGCAGGAGGGCAACTGGTGAAAACGGATATGTCACCTTTGCTTTACAACACTAAGGATTCCTTATTAAACCCCTTTTTCTTTACGATTGGTGATAATGAGTGTGACTGGACAAAATATTTACCAAATTAAGAAGTCCTTGATTAAGAAATACTCTAAAACCTTTGCTCATTATCATCATCTTGTTCTGTCTCTTTAATCCACGCTTCATAGTCCATTTCGGTAGCAAACAAACATAATAATATTCCCATGCCATCATTGGGCGTACTGCCATCTTTGGTAATAATTCCGATAGGAATTAAATTTATAACAGCACCTGCGAGTGCAGCAAAGGCAAAACTTTTTAAGGCTATGTGCCAATAATTACTACTGCTAGCAAAATCATCGGTATTAAATAGTTGTGCAAATCCGCCAAAATAAAGGGCGATGATAAAAAATAACAGTAACTCGATTCCGGGGCCGGCAAAATAGATAAGTGCATGCTTAAAACGTGCAAACGTTAAATTTTTAGGCGCAATTTGTACGAAACCTTCTAATGGGATCATACGGATTTCCATGGGTGCGCCAAATAAACGAGTGACCGTCAATTTTTTTCCCATACCAATGACAATACGGGTAACGTGCCAGCCTAATGTTTTCGCCATCAGTGCATGACCAAACTCATGAATAAATAATAAGGGAATCCAAAAGACTAAGAATAAAACAGCACCTAATTTTTGGGGTTCGAAGTTAGTAATAATTTCCATGCTCATCATGAAAAAGAAGGCGAGGAAAAGCACAATCAAAAATATTTTTTCGCTTTTTGAAGTGGGGTTTTTATCGTAATCGCGTTGATCTAAATGCATATTTATTTAATATTAGAGACCTTTACATGGGAGTATGATGAGAGAAAAATAAACGTAATTTTTCAGATTATTCATAAAAATAAGGATAATAGCAGGCTATTGACCGCATTTTTAAGGAAAATATGGGAAATTTAAGCTATTTTTATCCATTATACTCTGGTGTAAAGGTCTCTTCTGTATAATTACAAAGTATTGTAACAACTTTGGAATAAGCAATGCCAATTGACACATTCAAATTACCCGCTATTAACGAAGAAGTGCCACTTAAACAAATTAAAAATATTTGTGAGCATTACAAACTGCCAGACTTATGGAAAAAGATCGAAAAAGACCCACCGTCGATGGCTTTTGTGAGTGATGGGTGCACAATGTGGCCAGATAACACCCAGGGTAAAGATATTTATCCTGCTTGTTTTTTACACGATTTAAAATATTGGGCAGGCTATCCGAAAGAAGAGGTTGAGCGTTTAGTAGCGGATGCAGAATTAATGATTGATATTGCGCGCATCCGCCAATCAACAAAAATGGCAGAAACTATGTTTCACGGGGTTCGCGTCGGCGGGAGCGATAAATTAAAAATGTCGTTCTCTTGGGGTTTTGGGCGGGTTATTTAAATAATGGTAACGACCAAGGGTATTTAAATGGTTTGCCTTTAAAAGTGCTTACCCCTGCCATTAAGGCAAATGCTAAGCCTGCAATACCCGCTACAAAAGCCAGTGGTAATAAGGGGCGAATCATTGCGCTGAGTAATAATAAAACAAATGCAATAACTAAGATGCTTAATTGAAAATTGAGGGCTGCTTTACCTTGTTCATTAACAAATTCACTATCGTCTCTTTTTAAGAACCATACCAGCAATGGCCCTAGCACTAAGCCCAGTGGTAATAGCAGCCCAATCAATGCTGCTAAGTGTGTGATTGCACCCCATTTCCGGTCGTCTGAATTGCTTGGTGTTAATTCTTTGCTCATGGTAGGTTTCTCTATAGGTCAAATATAACTATTTATTTTTGTTATAATGGCGGTTAATCTTAATTATTCAAGTTGATACAGGTCAGTTTATGCGTTATTTCATTACTATATTAACACTACTTTTCGTATCGTTTAACTCTTTTGCTTATGCGGAGGGGGTTTATAAATGGAAAGACCGTTATGGAAAAACACAGTATGGGGATAAACCACCCCAAGGTGTTAAAACAGAACCATTTAACCCGCCCCCGATTACGGTTATTGATAATTATAGGCAACAGTGGGCGCCGACTTCGGCTTCTCGTCAGCCTACACAAAGCCAGCAGACTCGCTCTCAATCACAACCATCTTCGGGTCATTATTCTTCTTTAAAAATAGTAGCACCGAAGGATGGTCAAGCCATTCGTGCAAATGATGGCGATGTAACGTTGATGTTAGGCATGGATCCGAAATTAAAAAAAGGGCATTCTGTTGTTGTCTTTTTAAATGGTAAACAAGTGTCAAATGGCTCGTCACGCGCGGTTAATTTACCGAATCTTGATAGAGGTGAACATCAAGTTCATGCGGAAATTCGGGATGCTTATAAAAAGAAGATTATTAGTAGCCCGGCGATTAGTTTTACTGTTTTACGGCATTCTGTTTTGATGAATAAGAATAGGAAGAAGTAAGGAATTTATTGAATTTTCATTCCTAAGAGTTATTTTTACTGTTAGATTTAAAAAGGTCATAAATGGGATACTTGTATCTTACAATTGCAATTATCGCTGAGGTGATTGCCACTACAGCCTTAAAGGCTTCTGATGGATTTACAAATTTATTCCCTAGTATTGTTGTTATTGTTGGTTATGGAGTAGCATTTTATTTTCTATCATTAGTTTTAAAGTCAATCCCAATTGGTATTGCGTACGCCACTTGGGCTGGTGTGGGAATAGTACTGAT
>CAZMWD010000198.1:0-2091 GCA_964569685.1 uncultured Cocleimonas sp.
TTTATATTGTGGATAGCTGTTTTAATGAAAAACATCATTCTTGGCATCATTTTTTTAGTTGCGTCTTCATTTCTATTTTTTTCATTAGGACGTGAATTTGAGTTAGTTATTATTATCTTAGCCACTATTCTTGGCTTTGTGATAGGTAAATTATTTGATGTAAGCAAAGAACTACAATCTTTACGGGTAGCGTTAGCGAAAGATTGGCAGCAGCGCCAAGCAGAAGAAGCTCAAGCAGACGAAGTTCAAACAAATAATACGGTGGACAATACTAAGAAGCCTGATGCTCATACGGAAGTCGTGTTAGGGGACAGGATATCTGAATCAACGATAGTAAAGCCAGTTACGCAGTATGCTCAAGCACAACATATTAACGAAACGACTGTAAAACAAGCGATTGTAAAAGAAACCTCGCAAAAAATAAAAGAAGAACAAAAACCTTCTTTCACACAAAAATCAGCGTCTACCCCTAACACTACTTCGCAACGCGAAGAAAGTATCATAGATAAATTCACAGGTACTATTACAAGCACAATTAAAAACTATTTCATGGGCGGAAATCTATTTGTTCGTATCGGTATTATCATCTTATTCTTTGGTGTGTCATTCCTTTTAAAATACGTTTCAGAGCGTGATCTCTTTCCGGTTGAATACCGTTTAATGGGTGTCGCAATAGGGGCTATTTTCTTATTAGTCGTAGGCTGGCGCTTACGTTATAAAAACAAGACTTATGGGTTATTACTACAAGGTGCGGGTATTGGTATTTTGTATCTAAATATTTTTGCGGCCTTTAGTCTGTATCAGTTGATTCCCGCTTTGCCTGCTTTTGCATTATTGTTTGTAGTGAGTATGTTTAGCGCGGCATTAGCGGTCATGCAAGATTCAAAATCGCTGGCAATGTTAGGTTTTAGTGGTGGTTTTGTTGCGCCGATACTGGCATCGTCAGGTTCTAATAATCATGTTGCCTTGTTTAGTTACTACGTTATTCTTAATATTGCGATTGTTGTTATTGCATGGTTTAAAGCATGGCGACCTTTAAATCTATTGGGATTTGCGTTTACTTTTATTATCGGTGCATTCTGGGGTGTCTTTAGCTATGCCGATCATAAGTTTGCAACGACCGAACCGTTTATCATTATATTCTTTGTTTTCTATGTGTTGATTGCGGTGCTGTTTGCGTTACGTCAACCGCCTAAACTGAAAGGCTATGTTGATGGCACCTTATTGTTTGGCGTGCCACTGGCGGCATCTGCCTTACAATATTCTTTAGTTAAAGATTTTGAATACGGCGTTTCGCTTTCTGCATTTGCAATGGGTGCCTTTTATATGGTGCTTTCATGGTTTATTTGGAAGCGTAAAGGCGATGATTTAAAACTATTGGCAGAAGCCTTTTTGGCATTGGGCGTTATTTTTGCTTCGATGGCGATTCCATTTGCACTGGCTCCTACACAAACAGCCGCCGCATGGGCGCTTGAAGGGGTTGGTTTATTATGGTTGGGTCTTCGTCAAAACCGTGTGTCGGTCAGGGGTTTTGGTTTGTTATTGCAATTAGCTGCAGGGTTCTTCGTGTTAGCGCGTCAAGATTTCTCACAGGACAGCGCATTCTTAAATGGCACCTTTATTAGCGCCATGATGATGGCAATTGCAGGTATTTTATCAGCACGTTTATTATCTACATCGTTTAAAGGACAATACGCTTGGGAAAAAACCCTCAGCCCTTATTTATTAGCTTGGGGATTACTATGGTTGTTTGGCGGTTTTGGTGATCAGATAGCGCGCCATTTTGCCGATCATTGGGTGATTTCAGCTTGGATGATTTTAGCTGCAGTGATCAGTTTTATCTTTACGCAAGCGGCGCACCGTTTAAAACCAGAATGGAAACACGCTTGGGTTGTTGCGAGTTTATTGTTGCCGGTGATGGTGCTTGCTATGTTTGTGCAGTCGGTTCAACAACAACACCCGTTTGCTTATAATGGATGGATTGCGTGGCCTTTAGCATTTGCATCATTTTATTATTTATTACGATTGATGGAGCAGAGAGTTTTTAATAAAAACGTTAATAAGAACCTTGATAAAAACCCTGACACAAAC
>CAZMWD010000198.1:2191-4690 GCA_964569685.1 uncultured Cocleimonas sp.
AAACCCTGACACAAACTATGCCTTAACGCGTTTTCATTCATTATTTCATACCGTTGCGATGTTATTATTGCTTGTGGTGGTAACTATTGAAGGTGCTTATTTATTATCCACTCACCTTCATATCAAAGTAGACTGGTTAAATATTTGGACTGTAGTACCTGCGATTGTTACGTTATGGTTAATGATAAAGAAACCACTTTGGCCTTTTTCTTCAACGCTCAATCCAGCGTTATTAAATACCGGTTTTATTGTATCTGCATTCTTGATTTTATGGGGATTGTTTGCACTGACATCGAAGGGAGATTCAAACCCATTGCCGTGGATTCCACTTCTGAACCCATTAGATATTACGCTGGGTCTTGTGTTAATTAGCTTATTTATGTGGTGGAAAAACAGGAGCCCGAATCTGGCGGATAGTTATTTGGAGAATGACCGTAATGAAAATAAATTGTTTAATACACGCGTCGTTTTAATGGGTCTGGGTTCACTTGTCTTTTTATGGTTGAACTTCACTTTATTTAGAATCGCATTCCATTGGTTTGGTATTGGTTATTCCTCGTATGATCTCTATAATTCAAACTTAGTACAGGCATCTATGACCATTTTATGGGCCATTACTGGTTTATTATTAACGGTTTATGCCAGCCGTAAAAACTTGCGTAATGTATGGATGATAGGGGGTGGATTATTAGGTTTAGTGGTCTTTAAACTATTTGTGATTGACCTATCTGAATTAGGTAATTTGGCACGTATTATTTCATTCTTGGTAGTGGGTGTACTGTTGACCAGTATTGGTTATTTTGCACCGTTGCCGGATAAACCAGACGAACCTGAGTTAGACCTAAACCTAGAAAACAAAAAGGACAGTCAACATGGTTAAATCATTAATTGTTGCGTTTATAACGCTGTTTTTTATAAACCTTGTATGGGCAGAATTCCCTGCTTCTATAAATGATCAAAATCAACTAACGTTGGAGGATTTTGCCTATGAAGCAGTGCTGTCAGATGCCAATAGCTCCCTGCGTCAAACGGTATTGCCATTAAGTATTTATGAGAAACTATCGCGCCGTGATCATGGTGATTTACGGGTATTTAATAGCGAGAATCAAATTGTTCCGCACCAGTTTATGCAAGTGGCTATGCCAGCAGATACTCAGCAAGCACAAAGCCTTAAATTTTACCCTTTTAATAAAGCACAAGCGTCGAACCCTAATAATATTCGGGTGATTATTAAACAAACATTGGGTCAACAGCAACTTGAGATTAATCAGCAGTTAAACCCGCAGTTGAAAGTGTTGGGTACGACAAATACAGCGAAGAATGCCACCAAAGAGCAGAATGAGTTTCAATATATAATTTTAAATGAACGGGCTGATGATCGACAAAAACTATGTCAATTGAAACTGGGTTGGACGCAAACAAAACCCAGTATGATTCTACCGTTAAGCTTAGAAAGTAGTGATGATTTACAGAATTGGCACAGTATTAGTCGCTCGCTTAATGTCGCCAAGCTGAATTTTTCTGGTTCACAATTGGTCAATGAAGCACTTAAATTTCCTTGTACCACTAAAAAATATTTACGTTTAACGTGGTTGAAGCCTGAACAAAATAATCATATTAAGCATATTTCAGGTTTTTATACTCGACAAGCCAAACAGATAATAGAAACAGCCGTATTGGGTCAACCCTACTATGATTCTAATGGCGATTTATTGTTTGAAAATAATCTAAATATTGGCTTATCGTCAATGGAGTTCGTTTCTTTAGACGATAGTTTTTTAATGAAAGGAAAACTTTATTCACGTAATAATGAATTACAGCCTTGGCGGTTTCATCAAAATATCATGCAGTATCGTTTGGCGATTGCCGAAACTAAATTAAACAGCCATCCTTTTTCATTTTTAAATAACCGTGATCGTTACTGGAAACTAGATCTTGCCAGCGAAGCCCAGTTAAGTGCGAGTCAATTACCCAAAATTTACGGTAGCTGGAATCAGATAAAATTAAGCTTTCTTGCGCAGGGTAAAGACCCGTTTAAACTTGCTTATGGCAACCCTGCGGTTGCACCTGCAAATAATACAGGGTTGGCAGAGTTGATCCGTAGTGTGAATAATGCTGGTTCTGAACTTGATCAGGTGGTGGTGAGTCATCCTAAAAAAGTCAGGGAATTAGCGAGAATAGAAAAACAAACGCCTTGGAAGCAAATTGGATTATGGTTATTTTTGCTCATTGGTACGGCGGTATTGGCTTATATGGCATTTAGTTTGTATCGGCAAATGGATGGAAATAAAAAGGTGTGAGCAACAACGCAATGCGTATAATGCTAGGAGCCTGTCCGAGAACTAAGATTGAAACGAAAATTTCAGAAATATTATAAGGTGAGTTTATTGAAAGAGGCGAATAGTCGTTCTATTTAACGAATTCAATAAACTCAGATTATGATATTTCTGGAATTTGCAGTCAATTTCTAGTTCTCGGACAGGCTCCTAGGAGGCTGTC
>CAZMWD010000199.1:0-4689 GCA_964569685.1 uncultured Cocleimonas sp.
TAGTAAGCCCAAATATCAACATTTATACCTTGCTCGCGTAATTTGTCGGCTCTGGCAGAAATATAACGTTGGAAGTTTTTATGCGTTTTGTAATCACCGCTAAGCACGTAATCAAAAATAGATTGAATATGAAAGCTACGCACTTGGCTATCAATACGCATTACTTCTTTGCCTTTTTTATCAAAGAAAATAATGGCAGGCAGGTAGCCTATACCCAACGTATTGCCCCATTTTTTTGCGGTTGTAGTAATCCCGTTAGGGGTGATGATATTGGTTGTGGCGTAGCGATTTAATTGTATTGCTTCAAATTGTTTTGCGAGTTCTCGGGTTGCTGGGATTTTCAATGTTTTTTGGTGTAGTAAGTCACAGTTTTTACAATTTCCTTTTTCGAAGAAGACCGCCAGCATTTTGTCTGCATCTTGTTTACTTCGATCTAAATTGAAACTGGGCTTGGAGAAGAAATCTTGGTGATGTAATGAGTCACTACTGCTTTTACTGTCTTTTTGTTTGGTATTATGTGAAGCGACAAATGTGGCATAGCTTTCTTTCGAGGTATCTTTGTTTGTAGCATATTCCATGGCAAGCTGAAAACTTTCTGGGGGGATATAGCCGTTAAGTTGTAGTTCGATTTTCTGTTTTTCATTAAAAAACAGTAAGGTTGGCGTATATTGGATATTGAGTGCTTCAGCAAAGGATTTTTCTGTAAAATTATTTCCTTTGACAGAAACCATCTCTCGGTCACCCCATAGATTAATGGCAACTATTTCAAAGTTTTTACGGAAGTGTTTTTCAATTTTCTTTTGACTAAAGTTATCATCCCATAATTGGCTACAATAAGGGCAACCCGGTTGCCAAAAATAAACGACCAGACGTTTATTTTGTTCGCTTGCATCATTGATGTCTTCTTCAAGATCAAGAAAACTTTCTTTAAACCAGCTGGGATGTGTGGCTGTTTTAGCGCCACTGTATGTGCCCATTTTTTTTGATTCTTCAGCAGGGCTTGGTCGGGCGAATATTAGACTGATTATTATGAATAATAGCGGAATCAATATTTTTTGATAATTTGCTTGAAACATGTCTATCTCCTGTTGCTATTCAAAGCCACATTTAGATAAGCGAGATAGATTGTAAGCATTTGATTTCACGGTATATTCGAAAAGCTATGCATAATTGAGTTCACCGTTTAAACAACAAATAGTAAGCGCGTTAAATCTTAGTTTCACCCATAAGTAAAGCGAGCCTTTTTTGGATGTACCGTGAAATTTAGCGAGCTTACCCTTTCAGGTTTTAGAAATGGATAACTCGATTATTAGAACAAACATAGTGAGTCGTCAAAGACTTGTATTATATCCGTGTTATAAGCGTGGATTTGGGTTCTATTACTACTAGTATAGCATTCTTATGTTATCATCACTGTGGGCTTTTTATACCAACAGTAATAACCACATCAAATATCAATAAAAATGATTGAATTCAAGGCAGTAAGCAAACAATACCCTACGGGACAATTGGCGTTATACAATGTCAATTTAGTCATGCAACAGGGGGAAATGGCTTTTCTTGCGGGGCATTCTGGGTCAGGCAAGAGCACCTTGTTAAGACTTGTTGCATTGTTAGATTCACCCACGCAGGGCGAAGTGATAGTGGATGGCATGAATACCAAAGAATTGAAACGCCGCAAAATCCCCGCATTTAGACGTAACATTGGTGTTATTTTTCAAGATCATCACTTGCTCTCTGATCGTAATATTTTTGAAAATGTAGCGTTGCCGTTAAAAATCGAAGGCTTGTGCCACGAAGATATTAAGCGCCGTGTTAGAGCGGCGTTAGATAAAGTAAATTTACTACAAAAAGAAAAGGAATACCCGCTGATGTTATCGGCGGGAGAAAAGCAACGTGTCGGTATTGCACGTGCGGTTGTAAATAAACCCTCCATTATTCTGGCAGATGAGCCAACGGGTAATTTAGACCCTGATTTGGCGCAAGATATTATGCACACATTCAAACAATTTAATGAATTAGGCACGACCGTTTTAATTGCCAGCCATGACCATGCGTTGATCAAAGATATGAAAAAACGCATTATTGTATTACGCAAGGTAAAACGATAATGTCTGGAAATCAATCAATGCAAGCAAGTTCGCCTACGGGTAGTTTGTTTGGGCAACACAAAGAAGCAATTAATTACAGTGTGTCGCATTTGTGGCAATCGCCGTTATCAACATGGATCACCTTAGCGGCGATTGCAATTGCATTATCATTACCTGCGAGTTTGTACTTGCTACTAAAAAACATGAAGTCATTGACCGATGATACGCGTGAAGTCCCAACTATTTCCTTATTTCTAAAACAACATGTTGGAGAAGATTTAGCGCGGGATAGAGCCGAACTGTTAGCCGAATTACCCGAAATTGATAAGGTAGTGTTTGTCCCGCGTGATCAGGCTCTAGACGATTTTCGTAAAATCACCGGTTTTGCAGAAACGCTTGAAACGTTAGATGAAAACCCATTGCCACATGTGCTGGTAATAACGCCCCATATGAATTTAATAGGAAATATTGATCTTGATTTAGAGAAACTTTCTCGTAAATTGTACAATTATCCAGAAGTTGATTTAGTGCAAATGGATATTGAATGGGTGCAACGATTGCGAGGTATCTTGAGTATTTCTGAGCGCGCTATTTTGGTTATTTCAGTGTTGTTGGGGCTGACTGTTTTACTGGTTGTCGGTAATACGATACGTTTAAATATTGAAAACCGCAAAGAAGAAATCGAAGTCACTAAACTGGTGGGTGCTACCTCGGCCTACATCCGTCGACCCTTTTTATACGGGGGTATTTGGTATGGATTATTTGGCGGTATTTTGAGTCTAGTATTGGTGCATATCGCCTTATTGTTTTTAGTCGCGCCTGTTAACGAACTTGCGAGTCTTTACGGAAGTAGTTTTACTATTAGTGGCATGGGCGTAAAAATCACGCTTTATATATTATTAGCGAGTAGTTTATTGGGCTTGATTGGTGCGTGGCTAGCGGTTGGCAAACACTTGAGATCGACTCCTTTTTAGCTTCTGAAAATGGAGTGCCTTAATATCGTTAGCCCAAGTGTCTGTATTAGTTGTCCCAAATGTATTTACATGTTCCCCGCACCCTTCGACTCCGCTCAGGGAGCTACTTCTGATTAGTGCCCTGAGCGGAGTCGAAGGGTGCGGGTTTCTTGTATTTTACAAGACCGACACTGCGAATACTTTTGAGACGATTAATAGTTGAGATTTTGCAGGATAGATCCCAATTGTTTTTGTATGTGAATTTGCAGACTTTCAAATGTTTTGTATAGTGTTCGAATACTAAACTTGCAGGAAAAGTCATGTCGCATCGTTCACATCCCGTTATCGCTAAAAAAGGGCCTTATGTTGTAGAGCTAGACCCAAGTCAAACTTATTATTGGTGTACTTGCGGGCGTTCTGAAAATCAGCCATTTTGTGATGGTTCGCATAAAGTCACGAATTTTGAGCCGTTAGAATTCAGCGTAGACGAAAAGAAAAAATATGGCTTATGCGGTTGTAAGCACACTAAAAATCCACCTTTTTGTGATCGTCAACACAGTAAGCTTGATTAACTTTTCTTTAGCAGATTGTCTTTATCAAAATTACGACGATATAAAATAGCAATATTCCCGATGCGTTGAATCAGTTCGGTGCGGTGTTTTTTACATGCGTTGGTGATGATTTCATCCCTTGCATCGCGGTCGCCCACGTTTATTTTAAATTTAATTAATTGATGGAAATCAAGCGCGAGTTCTAATTCATCATTAATACTTTCTTTCATGCCGTGTTGTCCAACGGTCACAATAGGCTTGAGTTTGTGAGCTAATGCTTTAAGCTGTTTTATCTGTGATTTATCCATAGCTCAATTGTAAAGAGATCAGAGGACAATGGCGAGAAGTAAAAGTAGCGGAGGTTGGTTAAAAGAGCATTTTGATGATGAATATGTAAAACGCTCACAAAAAGAAGGCTACCGTTCGCGCGCAGTTTATAAACTTAAAGAAATCCAGCAAAAAGATCAGTTGATCAAGCCAAACATGCAGGTGGTCGACCTAGGTGCAGCACCTGGAGGTTGGAGCCAGTATGCTGTGGAACTTGTGGGTAAAAATGGACGGGTGGTGGCAAGCGATATTTTGCCGCTTGATCCTTTGCCGTTTGTTGAATTTATTCAAGGGGATTTCACCGAAGAAAGCGTCCTTAATGCGATTTTAGACGTACTAGGTAAAGATGAAAAAAATACCCGTGCAGACGTTGTAATTTCTGATATGGCACCCAATATAACGGGAGTAGAAACAATAGATCAACCAAAGTCTATTTATTTGTGCGAACTTTCTTTGGATATGGCACGTCAAATACTAAAGAAAAACGGCTCGTTTGTGGCAAAGCTTTTTCAAGGTGATGGTTCTGATGCCTTCGTGAAAGATGTAAAAAGTAGTTTTAAGCAGGTTAAAATTCGTAAGCCGAAAGCATCTCGACCACGCAGTAGAGAAGTCTATGTAGTGGCGCAAGGATTTCATGATAATTGAGTCTTTGCATGGTACAATGCGCTATAAACTGGTTTAAACCAGTGCGTACTAGTAAGGAACGTGCATGTAATAACTTCGACATTCTAACGTGTACCCAAAAAGAGGGGCATACTATCTTTTTAT
>CAZMWD010000200.1:0-4631 GCA_964569685.1 uncultured Cocleimonas sp.
AATATGGCAAAAAAGATCATTTGCAGAAATAATGTTAGGTTAATATTCATTATCTAAACCTTCAAATAGTAAATAGATTAAGCAACCGCGAATAGAATGTACATTGCAAGACCTACTGCAATCATTGGTACCGCATCAACCAGCCCCATAACAATAAAGAACTGAGTACGCAGCATAGGTATTAGTTCTGGCTGACGCGTTGCGCCCTCAAGAAATTTACTACCTAAAATACCGATACCAATTGCAGCACCTAATGCACCAAGACCCATCATAATTGCGCCTGCAATATAAAGTAATCCAGTTTCCATTATAAAATCCTCTTAAAAATTAAAAAATATACGTATAAAGTGTTGTATTGTAAAAAATACTAATGTTTCTGATGCGCCATTTCAAGATAAACAACAGTCAATGTCATAAATATAAATGCCTGTAACGTCACAATTAAAATATGAAATATCGCCCAAATTATTTGCAGACCACCGCCAAACAGACCAATCACTGGCCCCGCTGTTAACATTATTGCAATCAGGATAAAGATCATCTCTCCTGCATACATATTACCAAACAGTCGTAACGCCAATGAAATGGGTTTTGAAATAAGTGATACAAACTCAAGAAAGAAGTTAATCGGAATTAACAATATCTTAAGGAAAATATTTTTAGCCTCAAAAGGATGCATTGTTAGCTCGGCCACAAAGCCACCTACACCTTTAACCTTAATAGAGTAAAACAATACTAAAACGAAAACACCCAGCGCCAAAGCAAAGGTTACGTTAGGATCGGTTGTCGGAACAATTTTTTGATAGTTCGCTATACCTAATTTATCCACCGCCCAAGGAACCAAATCAACCGGCACTAAATCCATCAAATTCATTAGAAAAACCCAAACAAACACGGTGAGGGCTAAAGGCGCTACTAATTTATTGTGACCCGTAAACGAATCACGCACACTATCATCAACAAACTCGACAATCCACTCCACAAAGTTCTGCATTTTTCCTGGCACGCCCGCTGTAATTCTGTTAGCTACACGAGTAAAGAAAAACAGAAAAACAACCGCTAGAAAAACAGACCAAAAAATAGAATCAACATGAAACGCCCAAAAACCCATTTCTTTAGCTTCTGCGGCAGAATTAGCTATACCCCAATGCCCGTCTGGAAAACGACCATAGGTTAGATTCGCCAAGTGATGCCGAATATACTCTGTCGAGGTTAATGTACCTTCTGCCATACCTATATCTACCTGTTATTCTGAGGATTTAATAAGATGCCAACTTATTGAACCCTCAATCCTTATTTCTCATTTCGCCTGTTCCCAGCCAAGGCATAAAATATGCTAACTGAGAAATCCCAAATACTATCAATAAAGGCTTTGCATTTAATTTAAGAAGAGCCAGACCAACGCCTAAACCCAACAAAACAAATACATACCGCTGCACGACTCCAATATAAAGCATTGTCATTGTAGACGAGCCATTAGCAGAAGAGCCTTCAGCAGTAGAACTATCGACTACCGACTTTACTGCCTTCTTAACACGACGCGATAAAATCAAAGAGCTAAAGAGGGCTATTCCTCCTCCATAGGCTGCTGACATCGCATCAAAACTACTTAAATAATAATACGTGAAACCACTTGCAAGCAAAATTAATAGTGTTTGTGTCCACAATAAACTATGCATCATTGCTACAATTTGTTTCGAGCGCGAGAGTCTAACATCCCCCCTAGCGACACTCAACTAAACTAAGCAATTTATTCATTAGGTAGCTGGAAATAAATAACCTACCCATTTATACGCAGGATTTTTGTTTGTCTTTCACACAGTAGAAACTGGGCGCATAGCAAGCTACGCAACCGTTTACACTGTGTGAAAGACGGATAAAAAGACAAGTAGAATGGGTAGGTTATTTGTTTCTAGTTGCCTTAGTGTTTTTTAATATACGAATATTAATACGAGACCTCACTCTTTCTTAGGGGATCTCCTAGAATCAAGCCACACCAATACCATTTTAACCATGAAGTAGAGCAATATTCCCACAAAGTTAGCGACCATATCTAAATAGGAAAACTCTCTTTCGGGTGAAAAATATTGAGCCACCTCGATTAAAATACCGTATATCAATAGAGGCAAGCCTTTCCATAACCAAAAAGGATGCCGATCTACTGCTAAATCCATTAATAACGCAAACACAAAAAAAACAGCAATATGAATTATTTTGTCGTTAAAATCTAACGTTTCAGGAATCTCAAGATGTCTTGTCGCCACCCATGCACCTAACACCATTAAAATAACGACCAATGATTTAACGCTCACATTAAATAAAGCAATATGCCTTAAATGCCGCACCCAACTAATTAAATTGTGCATTTATTTTTGTTTTCCCCAATAAAAAACTGTCGCGAATAGTATCACACCGTTACAATCAAATAATATTAGATTAAGACACCCACCCAATGGACACCCAATGGACGACGTTTCCCATATTTTAGATGAATTAAATAAACCGCAACGCGAAGCGGTTTCCGCAGAAGCGCACCCTTTATTAATATTGGCAGGTGCAGGGAGTGGTAAAACACGGGTATTGGTACATCGCATTGCTTGGCTTATTCAAGTGGTGCAAATATCTCCTTTCGCGATTCTTGCGGTAACGTTTACCAATAAAGCCTCAGCCGAAATGCGCGGACGTATTGAAGGCTTACTCAGCTCACCTGTTGGCGGGATGTGGGTAGGTACGTTTCATGGATTATCACATCGTTTATTACGCCGCCATTGGCAAGAAGCCAAGCTCGTACAAAATTTTCAAATCCTTGATTCGGATGACCAACTGCGTTTAGTTAAACGCGTGATGCGTGGCTTAGAGCTAGATGAAAAACTTTGGCCTGCAAAACAATCCCAGTACTATATCAACAACCGCAAAGATGAAGGCGTTCGCCCACAACACATAGAAGATAAAGGCGACCCCACCACACGACAATTAATTGAGATTTACACACAATACGAAGCAGCCTGCCAGCGCGCAGGAGTAGTCGATTTTGCCGAATTGCTGTTACGCTCGTTAGAATTACTGCGCGATAATGCAGAAATATTACAACATTACCGTAAACGTTTCCGCCATATTCTGGTTGATGAATTTCAAGATACCAACACCTTGCAATACGCATGGATACGCTTACTCGCAGGCGATAATATCCCCCCTTTTGCTGTTGGCGATGATGATCAATCCATCTACGGCTGGCGCGGTGCGAAAATTGAAAACATCCAAAACTTTTCCAAGCATTTTGCACAAACCCGTATTATCAAGCTAGAGCAAAACTACCGCTCCACCGGCAATATTCTAAAAGCCGCCAACGCGTTGATTGAGAATAACGAAGGTCGCATGGGCAAAAACCTATGGACAGATACTGGCGATGGCGACCCCATACATCTTTATGCCGCTTATAATGAAATAGAAGAAGCGACCTATATTGCCTCGCGTATTCAGCAGTGGGTCAGCCATGGAAATTCGCACCGTGATATTGCGATACTGTACCGCTCTAACGCCCAATCGCGTGTCTTTGAAAGCACCCTCAACGAATCAGGGATTGCTTATCGTGTTTATGGCGGGCAACGTTTTTTCGAGCGCGCCGAAATTAAAGATGCACTCGCCTATTTACGTTTATGCTCCAATCGTCATGACGATCCATCATTTGAACGTGTCGTTAACCAACCCACCCGCGGTATTGGCGACAAAACCTTAAGTATTATTCGCGAACACGCTCGCAACAATAGTTGCACGATGTGGCAAGCCACCCAAACTTTATTAGAGAACTCGGTATTTACTGCGCGCGCAGGGTCGGCACTGGCAAGCTTTGTAGAGCTGATCAACACGCTTTCATCCGAAATTGATGGATCACCATTGGATGAACAGGTCGAACACGTGATTGAGTATTCAAAACTTAAAGATCACTATATAAAGAAAGAGAAAGGCGACGCTGGACACGCCCGCATCGAAAACCTCAACGAACTTATCTCCGCGGCACAAGGCTTTAATTATAAGCCAGATGAAGAACACGCCGATATGGATTTTCTCACCGCCTTTCTCTCCCATGCCTCGCTCGAAGCAGGCGAAGGTCAAGGACAAGCAGGCGATGATTGCGTACAGCTAATGACACTGCATTCTGCCAAAGGACTGGAATTTCCACTGGTATTTTTAGTCGGCATGGAAGAAGGGCTATTTCCACACCAAATGTCGATTGAAGAACCGGGCAGACTCGAAGAAGAACGCAGGCTTTGTTACGTCGGCATCACCCGCGCTGAAAAACAGTTAGTTATTTGCTATGCCGAACAACGCAGACTTTATGGCAATACGCTTTATGGCGTTCCTTCACGTTTTTTAAAGGAAATACCCGATGCCTTAATTGAAGATATTCGACCCAAGGTCAATACTTACAGAAACAATTGGCAATCCAGTTACGAAAGAGAAACTAAACCCTACCTTGCGACACACACTAATGAGACAGGGATGTCTATTGGACAACAGGTATCTCACGCCAAGTTTGGCGAGGGGATTATTACAGACGTGGAAGGCGCAGGAAGTAATGCGCGGGTGCAAGTTAATTTTGATTCTGAAGGAAGTAAGTGGCTGGTTTTAAA
>CAZMWD010000201.1:0-4584 GCA_964569685.1 uncultured Cocleimonas sp.
ATTAGCTACAGTAAATCCTAATTCCTTTGCACGCCTATACCAATAAATAGATTTTACCTTATCTTCTGGTACATCCTGCCCTCCAGAAAAATAAATTGTTCCAAGATTATGGGCAGATAAGCCATCTCCCTTTTTAGCCGCTTCCTCAAAAAGTTCAACTGCTTTATTCAAATCACGATTAACACCTAAACCTATTTGGTACAACGACCCGAGACAACTTTGTGCCTCTGTTATTCCTTCTTTAACTAACGGTTTTAAAATATTAACAGCCTTACAAAACTCTTTTTTTTCAAAAAGCTCGTGTGCCTCTTGAAGGCTATCATTTGTTTTTTTTTCATACATTCTATACCCAAAAAGAAATTGGACTAATTATACTCAAGCAAACCCCTAGGAGCCTGTAAACTGTCTGGACAGCGTCACCCTGTAACCCTAACGGTTGCCATTAGCATCAAGAGATTACAAAATAACCAAATTATCCCGATGTATCAGCTCGGACTCCCCTTGATAACCCAACACTTTATTAATATTTGAGCTTGCCACCTTGTAGATTTTTGTCGCATCTTCTGCCGAATAGTTTACTAAGCCTCTAGCAATAATTTCACCCTGCTGGTTTTTACAATCGACCACATCACCCCGATTAAAATCACCTTCTGAATGTTCAACCCCTACTGGCAGTAAACTACTGCCTTTTTCTAAAATAGAGAAACAAGCGCCTTCATCAAGCACTAAGGCACCGCATGCTTGAACTTGGCAGGCTATCCATTGTTTACGTGCAACCAGTGGGGTTGTATCTGGTATCAACAATGTGCCCATTTGTTCGCCTTGTGATAAGCGTTGTAATACCTTGTCTTTGCGCCCAGACGCTATCACTGTGGCACAACCCGAACGTGCTGCACGTTGCGCTGCGGTGATTTTTGTTGCCATACCGCCACTGCCTAAAGCAGTTGCTACAGAGCCTGCAAAAGCAAGTAAGTCTGGATTTGTAGCTGATTCATAACGGATTAATGTAGCATCATCATTATGGCGTGGGTCTTTATCAAATAAGCCTTCTTGATCCGTCAAAATAACCAATAAATCTGCTTCAACCAAATTGGCAACTAAGGCGGCAAGCGTATCATTATCGCCTAAGCGCATTTCTTCTAATGCGACTGTATCGTTTTCGTTGACGATGGGAAGGGCTTCTAAATCAAGCAATGTGCGTAATGTATTACGCGCATTTAAATAACGTTTGCGATTATGCACATCATCATGTGTTAATAATATTTGGGCTGCTTGAATGCCGTGTTTTTTGAACTGTGTTTCGTATGTTTCGATTAATCCCGTTTGTCCGATGGCTGCTGCAGCTTGTAGTTTTGCCAATTCTTTAGGTCGCGTTGTCCAACCCATTCGGCTCATGCCTTCTGCAACCGAGCCAGATGAGACTAAAACAATTTCTTTGCCTTGTTTGCGTAAATCGGCAATTTGTTCTGCCCAATCTGCGATTGCCGTATAGTCCAGACCTTTACCATCTTTAGTTAATAACGCGCTACCTATTTTAATTACCCAGCGTTTTGCGTTCTTGCCATACTCTTTTTTTGGTAGCTCAATAGCCAAAATTAATCCTTATACTTTCGTAAAACTATCTTGTTCTGCCTGATACGCTTGATCATCAAGATATTTCATTATTTGATAGGATAAATCTTTTGTATTCAAGCCTGTAGCAGCCGAAATCATAAACACCTTTCCTTTCCATTTTAGTCGCTTAATTATTTTGTCGCATTGGGGTTTTTGTTCATCGGGCGGCAACAAATCAATTTTATTAAGCACTAACCAGCGTTCTCGATTAGCTAGATCATCGCTGTATTTTTCTAATTCTTTTTCGATTACACGAACGGATTTTACGGGGTCATCTTCTTCATTAAGTGGTGCAACATCAACCAAATGCAACAATAAATGAGTCCGCGAAAGATGTTTTAAAAACTGAATACCTAAACCCAAACCTTCTGCCGCGCCTTCTATTAAGCCCGGAATATCAGCAATCACATAACTTTTTGATGCATCCACTTTTACTACGCCTAAATTTGGGTATAGCGTGGTAAACGGATAATTAGCCACTTTCGGACGTGCGGATGATAAGGCTGTAATCAAAGTGGATTTTCCTGCATTGGGCAGACCTAACAGCCCCACATCTGCTAATACTTTCATTTCTAATCGAAGCGCACGTAACTCACCTTCTGAACCGGGTTTACTTTGGCGAGGGGCGCGATTAACCGAGCTTTTATAACGAAGATTGCCCAAACCATGGAAGCCACCTTGTACCACCATGATTTTTTCGCCGTCTTTGGTTAAATCACCGATTTTTTCTTCGGTTTCTTCAACAAATACCATCGTACCGATAGGCACTTGAATGATTTTATCATCACCCCTTGCACCCGTCATATTTCGACTTGCGCCATTTTCACCACGCCCGCCTTCGTAACGGCGTACATGACGAAAATCAGCCAGTGTATTCAAACCTTTATTAGCTTGCAGATAAACACAACCGCCATCACCGCCGTCACCGCCGTCTGGTCCGCCGTATTCGATATATTTTTCACGTCTAAAACTGACACAGCCGTTTCCGCCATCACCGGCTTTTACGACTATAGTTGCTTCATCTACAAATTTCATAAGGCTTTAAGCTTCTTCATTAACAAATAAGTTTAACAGAAATGTAAAACAGACAGACAATAAAAAGCCCCGACTTTGCGGGGCTTTAAAAATATTTAAGTATTTTAAGCCGCCTGAATACTCACATATTTACGATTTTTAGGACCTTTAACTTCAAATAAGACAACGCCGTCTGTTTTTGCAAACAAAGTATGGTCTTTGCCACAACCTACGTTTGTACCAGGATGGAATTTTGTACCACGTTGACGAACAAGTATATTACCTGCTAACACTTCTTGACCACCAAAGCGCTTAACACCAAGGCGTTTTGAGACTGAATCGCGACCGTTGCGCGTACTACCTGCTGCTTTCTTATGTGCCATGGTTTTAAACCTCTATTAATCTATTATGATGCCAAACCCTTTAGTATTACCGAAGATATGACAGAATGACGCGCGATTTTACAATTACTGCTTAGTGTAGTCAAACAAAATTCGTTATCTTTATTTCTTTTAACTAATTACGCTTGACAGTTAAGCTCCATCTACCTAGCATTCATCGCTCGTTTCACATCAAGCTGAAAGTATCAAATAGTGAATTTCAAAGAAATACAAAAACTTGTTGCACCTGAAATGCAAGCCGTCGATGAGCTCATTCAAAAACGCCTGCAATCTGATGTTGTACTCGTTAATCAACTTAGCCAGTATATTATAAACAGTGGTGGTAAACGCTTGCGCCCGCTACTTGCCTTACTCATGGCAAAAGCCTGTGGTTACGAGGGTGATAAACATATCGACATTGCAACGATTGTTGAATTTATCCACACCGCAACCTTGCTACATGACGATGTAGTTGATGAATCCGATATGCGCCGAGGCAAAGATACCGCCAATAATGTGTGGGGCAATCAAGCGGCTGTTCTGGTGGGTGACTTTTTATATTCACGTTCCTTTGAAATGATGGTAGATGTTAACCAAATGCGTGTCATGGAAATTATGGCAAGCACCACTAACACCATTGCCGAAGGTGAAGTGTTACAACTATTGAACATTAACGATGCAAACACCACCGAAGCGCGTTATATGGAAGTCATCTATTCTAAAACAGCTAAGCTCTTTGAAGCCGCTTGTCAGTTAGGCGCGGTACTTTCTGGTCTACCCAAAGAACAAGAACACTCTATTGCAAAATTTGGTGTTCATTTAGGTAATGCGTTCCAATTGGTTGATGATATTTTAGATTACAGCACCGATGCGAAAAAATTGGGCAAGAATGTGGGTGATGATCTTGCTGAAGGTAAACCCACACTACCCCTTATCATTGCGCTTGCCCGCAGTGAACAAGCAGGTGCAACAGAAGATGCCTCATTAATACGCCAAGCAATTAAAGAAGGTGGTTTAGAGCTGATTGAGCCCATATTGCAAATAATAAATAAAACCGGCGCGTTAGATTACACTAAAAGTGTGGCCGTTAAAGAAATAGAAAGGGCAATTAGCTCGCTTGAGTGTCTAGAAGATAGTCAATATAAAACGGCATTGGTTGATCTGGCCATATTCTCATCAAATAGAACTTCCTGATTTTCAATTGAAACTTTCAATGTTAAGATACCTTTTATTAAGATCTTATATTAGCATTGCTTATTTAATCCATGCTATTTAATAAAACCTAATGGGAAAGTAAAATGAAATTTGGTTCTGGAACAATTGGTACGCTCTTATTCACTGCAATCGGCACCGCAGCATTTGTTGGGATGGCTAAACGTCCTGCAGTTGATGCTACGGCTATGTCATTTGGTATGCCAAATACCAATCAACAAGCCTCTACTCCTGCAACAAGTCCGACAACAAGTAGTGGTGATGATACGCAAGAGAATGTTGCCCCGGTTACATCAACGACCACAGACACACCCACTAAAACTGAGCCATCAAACACGCCAGCTCCTACCGCTATAAATGATGC
>CAZMWD010000202.1:0-4572 GCA_964569685.1 uncultured Cocleimonas sp.
TTTTTAGCGACCGTTTCTGGTGTACCCACCGCAATAATTTCTCCGCCTCTACTACCGCCTTCTGGTCCAAGATCAATAATCCAATCGGCTGTTTTAATCACATCTAGATTGTGTTCGATAACAACAATGGTATTACCTTCATCACGCAAACGATGTAAAACGTGCAATAACACATCAACATCATGAAAATGTAAACCTGTCGTCGGTTCATCTAAAATATACAAGGTTTTTCCGGTGCTACGCTTGGATAACTCTTTTGCAAGTTTGACGCGTTGGGCTTCACCACCGGAAATCGTGGTCGCGTTTTGCCCCAGTGTGATATACGACAAGCCAACATCCAGCAAGGTTTGTAGCTTTACTTTAATACCCGGAATCGCACCAAAAAACTCGCGCGCTTCTTCCACTGTCATCAACAATACTTCGTTGATATTTTTACCTTTATAATGCACATTCAACGTTTCGCGGTTGTAACGTTTGCCATCACACACATCACAAGTAACATACACATCAGGCAAAAAGTGCATTTCAACTTTAATTAAACCATCGCCACGACACGCTTCACAACGTCCGCCTTTGACATTAAAGCTAAAACGTCCTGGTAAATAACCCCGTGAACGGGCTTCTTTGGTTGCCGCAAACAGCTCTCGAATAGGGGTGAATACACCCGTGTAAGTGGCTGGGTTTGAACGTGGTGTACGCCCAATCGGGCTTTGATTAACATCCACGACTTTATCGAAAAACTCCAAGCCTTCGATTTTTTCCACTGGAGAACGTTTAATCGCGCTACCGTGTAAAAAATGAGCGATATTAGGATAAAGCGTGCTGTTAATTAAAGTCGATTTCCCAGAACCCGAAACGCCTGTTATACAGGTCATAACACCCACAGGGATTTCAGCCGTCACCGATTGTAGGTTATTACCGGTTGCACCAATTAATCGAAGCATATTTTTCTTATTTATTTTAACGCGCTTTTTAGGCACTTCTATTTTACGTGCGCCTGATAAAAACTGACCCGTCATCGACTCTTTAACTTTTTCTATATCTTCAGGTGTGCCTTGCGCGGTAATCTCTCCGCCATGTTCACCCGCACCGGGGCCAATATCCACCACGTAATCCGCCATCCGAATTGCATCTTCATCGTGTTCTACCACAATCACGGTATTACCCAAATCACGCAGATGTTTTAAGGTTTTAAGTAATCGTTCATTATCGCGTTGATGCAATCCAATCGACGGTTCATCCAGCACGTACATTACACCCACTAAACCTGCGCCGATTTGTGATGCCAAACGAATACGCTGTGCCTCACCCCCCGAAAGTGTTTCTGAACTTCGACTCAGCGTTAAATAATCCAACCCAACATTCACTAAAAACTCTAAACGGAGCTTTATTTCACGAATAATTTTATCGGCTATTTTTTCCTGTTTGCCTTCTAATTTAATATCTTCAAAAAACTGAAAACTTTCACCAATCGCCATGTCCGTAATAGCAGGTAGATTAAGGTCGGTGATAAACACGTTTCTGGCGGATTCATTTAAACGCAGACCTGCACATTCACTACAGGTTTGCACCGACATATATTTGATTAAATCTTCACGTACCGAATTAGAATCAGTATCTTTATAACGGCGTTCAAGGTTATGAATAATGCCTTCGAATGCATGAGTGCGGGTAAAGGTCTGCCCTTTTTTACCTTCGTAAATAAACTCAACTTTGGTTCTGCCACTCCCATAAAGAATCATTTTTTGAATTTTTTTCGGCAAATCTTGAAATGGGGTTTCCACATCAAAATTAAAATGATCGGCTAATGATTTAATCATATGGAAATAATACGAATTACGCTTATCCCAACTTCTTACCGCACCCGCTGACAAACTTAAATGGGGTTTCGATACGACTTGTGATTCATCAAAAATCTGTTGCACACCCAAACCATCACAGGTTTGACACGCACCCGATGGACTATTAAAAGAGAACAAACGTGGCTCTAATTCTTGTAGTGAATAACCACACTGGTTACAAGCATAATTAGCGGAGAACAAAATCTGTGGATTATCTTTCGCCTCTTCTTCATCCATCCATGCGATTATCGCCAGACCGTCGGACAACCGTAAGGTGGTTTCAAACGATTCTGCTAAACGCAGTTGTAAATCATCGCGAATTTTAAAACGATCAACCACCACTTCAACGGTATGTTTGATGCGTAATGCTAATTTAGGCACATCATCTAAATCATAAACCGTACCATCAATGCGTACTCGTAAAAAACCTTGCCCTTTAAGCTCTTCAAATAATTGAAGATGTTCGCCTTTGCGGTCTCGCACCACGGGCGCAAGCATCATCAACTTACTGCCTTCGGGTAATGACACGACTTGGTCCACCATTTCGCTAACGGTTTGCGCATTAAGTTCTGTACCGTGTTCAGGACAGCGCGGTTCTCCTGCTCGCGCATATAACAAACGTAGATAATCGTAAATTTCAGTAATCGTCCCCACGGTTGAACGGGGGTTGTGCGAGGTGGTTTTTTGTTCGATAGAAATTGCTGGAGATAAGCCTTCGATGTGATCTAAATCGGGCTTTTCCATTATCGACAAAAACTGGCGCGCATACGCTGATAGCGATTCTACATAACGACGTTGCCCTTCTGCAAAAATCGTATCGAATGCTAAAGATGATTTACCAGAGCCAGACAAACCCGTAATGACAATCAACTTATCACGGGGTAAATCAAGGTCTATATTTTTAAGATTATGGGTGCGCGCACCACGTAGAGAGATTTTATTCACAATAGAGAGTCACAAGTTAGTATTTATCAGTTACAAGAAAATGGAATCTGCTATTATCGCCTTGAAATTTAGAATATCCAACTCAAATTTATAAAACTTGGGTTTAAATAATCCAACGTCGCTATCGGAGAAAAACACTGTTTCATGAATCAACTCGAAAAACGCACCGCATTTTCTCTATCGGCAGTCTTCGCCGTGCGCATGTTGGGTTTATTTATGATTCTACCGATTCTGCCGTTATTCGCAAAAGAGCTAGATAATGCGACACCGTTTTTAATTGGTTTAACCATCGGTATCTATGGTTTAACCCAAGCACTTTTACAAATTCCACTGGGTTTACTCTCGGATAAAATTGGTCGTAAACCCGTCATTATTGGGGGCTTGCTCGTTTTCGCACTGGGCAGTGTTATTGCGGCATCATCAAACGATATTTACATCATTCTAATTGGTCGTGCGATTCAGGGCAGTGGTGCAATCGCCGCCACCACAATGGCATTAGCCGCGGATTTAAGCCGTGAAGACCACCGCGCTAAAGTAATGGGTTTAATTGGCATGAGTATCGGCATTGCATTTGCGGTTGCAATGGTCATCGGTCCATTAATTAGTGAATTATCAGGGCTTTCTGGTGTTTTTTGGACAACTGCCCTGCTCGCAATCATCGGCATATTACTCATTGCATTTACCGTACCAACACCCAAACAAACCAAAATACACCGCGATGCAGGCATTATTAGTTCATGCATAAAACCTGTCTTAAAAGAAGGTACATTATTACGAATGAATGCCAGTGTGTTTTTATTACACTTGTTAATGACAGCTAATTTCAGTGTGTTACCGCTTATTTTTAGAGATCACTTAAATCTTGATAGCGCGCAACATTGGAAAATTTATCTGCCTGTTTTATTCGTTTCAGTTTTATTTTCGTTACCCATGATCATCATTGCAGAAAAATTTCGAAAAGTTAAAGTCCTCTTCATTATCGCCGTTTTACTGCTGTTATTTTCACAAGGAATGCTCGGCATAAACCAATTTAACTTTTATCCATTGATGTTTTCCTTCTTATTATTTTTTATCGGATTTAACTTTCTCGAAGCCGTACAGCCTTCCTTAGTTGCCAAATATTCGGATGTGAACAACAAAGGCACAGCCATGGGTGTTTATTCAACCTCACAATTTTTTGGTATTTTTGTGGGTGGAGCAGTCGGTGGGTTAGTGCATCAGCAATGGGGAGTTTCAGGCATATTTATATTTGGTGCGATGATGAGCACACTCTTATTATTAGTCGCGATTAGCCTGCCACAACCGGATTATTATAAAAATACATTAATCAGTTTAAAAGATGGGTTTCTAACTAATATTGACGATACAACAAAGCAGTTATTAGCTATAGATGGCGTTATGCAAGTGGCGGTTTCGGTTGATGAAAAGGCGGCTTATTTAAAGATCGATAAGAAAAAATTGAATAATAAAGAACTTGAAAGCTTTTCTTAGAGACTTTGCAAAGAGTGTATGACGAGAGAAGAATAATAAACCATAGCCAATATTCAAAAGATTAGAAGGGGAGAAAAACCCGTAATCTACGAAAACACCTGCCAAATCTAGGAGGCTGTCCGAGAATAGCAAGCGTAGCGAAAATTTGGCTGATTAGTGCCTATTTTTAGTTCAAATGAGGAGAATGGTTGTTCCCTTTAACGAATTTGAACTGAAAATAGGTGCAATCAGACAGATTTGCAGTAGCTTGTTCTATTCTCGGACAGCCTCCTAGGAGCCTGTCCGAGAACTAGAA
>CAZMWD010000203.1:0-4572 GCA_964569685.1 uncultured Cocleimonas sp.
CCCACCTGCCAGAGTATAAATAGCTGATGATATTGTAGGTGTATTAACTGGAAGAATACCACCAGTTCCAGAACCTCCACCCCCATAGTTAACTCCAAGACCCCCAGAGCTTTCAGCAAAATGTGTTGCAAAATTCAAAAATCCACCTCCAGCCCAAGAATTTAGAATGGTATTATCATTTGCAACTTCAGTGACTCCAACCGCAAACAAACTACCTGCAGCTGAAGTTGAAATATCATTGTTATTAACATTAGCCCTTGTCAGTACATCCTCACTGCCAAGTGTAGATGCATCAAATGTAAGCGTTGGGTTGAAGTTTAAAAGTTGTGCGCCTGCGCCGTTATAAACAGGTTGTTTATTTGCTGTTGCCTGAGATACATCAAGACTACTGGTAGACTGATCTTCCCAAGTCGCTACACTGCCGTTGTTGCTGATTCCACTTCCACTTGGCGTTATAAAAATCTGATGCTGTATAGCAGAACCAGTAGTCACAGAACCTGTCTCACCCGTATAACCTCCTCCTGACACGTAATAATTTGTACCATTAGATAGAACAGGCTTATTCCGTAGGTATCCACCGTTATAATTGATGCGATACACATATTGCTGACCGCCAACAACAGGGATTGGCGAAGAAAAGTTCACTGTATTATTGAGACCCACTGCAACCGCCCCAGTATTTGAGGTTCCAAGAAGATTGCCGGCCGCAAAAACATTACCGGTACCATCATAGCTAAACACAGAAACTGTAAAAGAATTACCTACCTGAGAAGTACCATCATAATTAATGGCATTGATAGCAGTAATCTGTCCGCTACTAGGAGTAGTAAATATCTGCCCCCAATCATGTCCAGTTACATAAGAACCAAGTGTATTTGTGTTCTCAACATTGGACTCACCAGAAACGCCCTCATCTGCTTTTAACCAAAGCGTGAGGTCTGTGGCAACCCCACCGGGTGCTACAGGAGGCAACTCTTCACCAATCAAGGAAAAATCATCAAACACAACATTACCCAAAATACCCCCTGCTTCCAAAAATATTTGCCCAGAAGCAGGTGCAGTAAAGGTAATAGTAAATGCTTGTGTTCCTATACCTCCTGGGTTTGGATTCGTAATAACTTGTGATGTGATTTCTGCACCTGATGGGCTATCTTCATGAATCGTTATTTTCGCATTTGAGCTCGTAAAATAAGCCTTTAACTTACCCGTAAGTGTGTACGATGCACCTGGGAAAACAGCTATTGTTTTACCGGGATTAGCTGAAATTGAGCCTACTAGTGAACCACCATTACCAACATTATTAGTACAAGTAAAATCTACCCAATTATAATCTTCTATCAATAAATTTCTATATTGAGGGACTACATTTAGACATTGATCCGAAAAATCCCCTTCTGGGATAAATTCTACTGGGGCCGCTTGTGCAACGTTTGCACCCAACACCAAAAGAGAAAACAAAGCAGGTTTAATCAAACCCTGTTTTGCATCATAAATAGGGATGGCGTTTACTCTACCATGCCCATCGCCCAAGATATTTGAGATAATACTGTCTAGTCGCTTGGGTCTTATAAGACCTGTGCGAATCACTTGAATAATATTAAGAAGACCATCATTGACTCTTGTGAGTGGTGCTAATGAAGGTACATTAGATTGCATATTGCCAAACCAAAGTTGAATCAACTGCCCATTGATTTTTACATGCTTATTGGGTTTATCTGTACCCCAGTGTGATTTACGTTGAAACTTATTAGGGTTAAGCGCATGTTTATTGTTATTAGATTTTTTTTGCTTAGACATGATTGATTCCTGTTTTAATTTGAATTTTAAAGAGACCCTCATAGGGTGATCTTTAAAACTAATTTTTAATTGCTGATGTGAGTTTTATCGATTTTAAATAACGATTATTTTGTTAAAAACCAATAATGGGGATAGGTATGTAAGGTTTAGATAAATGACATTTTTTTATTTGAAGTTTTTTAAGATGACTCAATACAGTCGACTTACCCCTAATTTGGGAATGACTGGTACTTTTTTTAACGCATAAGAAGCGTTTAACTATTTCTAAAATTTTCATTTTTAAACCCGTTCAATGTAATTTTTATGTTTATTATTAGTTTTGATCCCCTACTGCCATCATCTGTGCAATGTGCAATATTGAATTCCCCAAATTAATCATCAATTAGTACTTTACTACCTATAGATAATTCTTATGATGGCATCATAATACGATTTTTTAACTGAATGCAAGCTTAATAATTAGTTTTATTTATGATAGACGCAGATAGACCGCCCCCTTTTTATTTTTATTAAGCCATTGTTTATATTATATATATAATATAAACACAGGAAAATAACACCTGATAGGTGAAATCTATAATAATATTATTAATAAGTTATACTAATGTTAAAGACTAAGCACTACTTTATTTACATTTATTGGGATTTACGCACAAGAGAAATTCATCCATTTACAATGGATAAAAAATAAAAAAATGTGCTTAATAAATAATTAAAGAACTCGTTGCGAGCCCTCTATTTTTAATGACCGATTAGATCAAGAGAGAGAGAGAGAGAGAGAGAGAGAGAGAGAACTAAGGTGAAATACCCCAACCCAGTTTATTTCTTAATATATGAAAATAATCATAATTCTGCGGATGCATCAATTGCAATTTATGGGATTTGTGACGAATCATCACATGATCACCCGCCTGCAATTCAATATTTGATTGCCCATCAAACGATACGCGCGCGTTTACATCACGGCTTTCGCATAAGCTGATCTTTATTTTGCTTTCGTTACTCACAACCACGGGGCGATTACTGAGGGTATGCGGACAAATCGGCACAAGCACCACCGCATCTAAACCGGGGTGTAAAATAGGACCACCGCCAGACAAAGAATAGGCAGTAGAACCTGTGGGTGTCGCGACCACAATACCATCGGCGCGTTGCGTGTTTACAAAATAATCGTCGATATGTGTGGTGAATTCGATCATGCGAATATCGTTTCTGACATGAACGACCACATCATTTAAAGCAATACCCTCACCTAAGCTTTTATCGCCACGAAACACTTCAGCATACAGTAGCGAGCGTTGTTCTAGGATATATTTTCCTTGTAGCATTTGGGTGAGCTGTTCGGCAATTTCATCGGGGGAAATATCAACTAAAAAGCCGAGTCTGCCAAGGTTGATGCCTATCACCGGAATATCTCTATCGCTTAATAAACGACCGGCTTTTAATAGCGTACCATCACCCCCGACAACCACGGCAAGATCAATGGTTTGCGCAAATTGCGTATCGTTTAATGCGTTAAGGTTAATATTGTTATTTTTAAGATGTTTTGAGGCAGATGTATGTGCAACCAGTTTAAAGTCTTCTGATTTAAGAAAATCGTGCAGTGTTTGTAATGTATTCTCAAGACGCTTGCCTTCTTTGTGATGGCACATTTTTTTTGAGAAAAGACCGATGGTTTTAAAATTTTTCATAGTGATACAAATGTGTATTCTTGCAAAAGTAGCTACATCCTAGCGTGTGAAAACCCCTATGTAAACATAGGGTTGATTCTATCAACAGAGTGAACGTTTATAAAAACATAAATAGCGGTATTCTAAGCTTGAAAACTAGAATAAAGCCCTTATTTTACAAGAATGTATTTGATATATTAATTTTAGCATTTATAACAATGAAAAATGATTCATCAGGTTTAAATGACCGCTCTAAACATTTATTAAAAGTGCTGATTGAAGGCTATATTGTCAATGGTCAACCGGTCGGTTCTACTATTTTAGCTAAACGCAGTGGTTTAGATTTAAGCCCCGCGACGATTCGTAACATAATGGCATCATTAGAAGATGCAGGCTATATTCATTCGCCACATACCTCTGCTGGTCGTGTCCCTACGTCTCAAGGGTATCGTTTATTTGTCGATACCCTAGTGAGCGTTAAACCCATCGAAGAACAAGAGCATCATTTTTTACAAGAACAGATGCAAGAGCAATCAAACATTGGTTCATCCAGTGAATTAATCCACGCTGCCTCCAATATGTTATCTGGCTTAACCCGAATGGCGGGCATTATTGTAACGCCACCGATGGAAGCACGTTCAATTCGTCATATTGAGTTTTTACATTTATCCGCTTCGCAAATTTTAGTGGTGTTGGTGATGTCGAATAATGATGTAGAAAACCGTATTATTAATGTCGATCGTGAATTTTCTTCCTCTGATTTACAACATACTAATAATTATTTAAATGAAGTGCTGGTCGGTAAAGACCTTAAACAAGCGCGTAAAGCCTTGTTAAAAGAAATGGAAGAAGTGCGAGAAGACATGAACGCAATGATGTTATCGGCGATTGATTTAGGCGAGAAAGCCGTTTCCGGTTTAGCGGATGACAAACACGAAGAATGCGTGATTGCAGGCAGAACGAATCTAATGGATTATGATGATTTATCCGATGTCGAAAAATTACGCCAACTGTTTAATGCCTTTAACCAAAAACAAGAGGTATTGGATTTATTAGATAAAAGCATCCAAGCCGATGGTATCCAAATTTTTATTGGTAGCGAGTC
>CAZMWD010000204.1:0-4571 GCA_964569685.1 uncultured Cocleimonas sp.
CTTTGAGTCGTTCGTAAAACAACCTATGGACTTTCAGTCCATAGTGGTTGAGTCTACCTACTTTTACAACACTCTCAATAAAGAGGTAATGTATAATCGCTATATGTATATCGTAAGGTTTCTGGGTTTTCATCATATTGACAAAGAAGACATCTACCATGAAGCGCATGAAGGCCATGAAGAAAAGATAAAAATACTTCATGTTCTTCATGACCTTCATGGTAGAAAATATTTTGCAATGAAAGTTGTAACTGGCTAGCACTACCCATACTTATGGAACTACTAATAGATCAGAGAAACTCGCCGTTTTTACCTTTAATCGCATGTAACATTTTACCATCTGGGTCGTTATCATCAGCTTTAGGTATCCATTTAGAAAGACATGCTCTGTCTTTTACGCAGGGGTCTGTTAATGCTTTTAAGAAGCTGGTGATATGTTTAATATCGTCTTGTTTTACATTAGGCTTAGCTGATAAATGTAATCCAGCATCAAGGGCTTCTTGAGTGTTTTTTTCTAAATCTTCAACCGATATATTGTCTTGTTTTAACTGTAAATGATTGTAGTTAATTGCCGATGCCATAGGCGATAGCATGTGCTCAGTAACCCCTTCTAGCGAGGTATATGCGCCCGCATGTCCCCAAGGCCCTGTCACTTCTACATTTAATAATGAAGGTGTGCGAAAACGGAATTTATCGGCTTCTTTTCCGGTGACGAGATTGCAACCATAGTCGTTACTTTTAGTGATACCGCCCTCTTTTCCTGCACCAATTTGTGGCATACCGGTGTTATAGGCTTTTTCGTCTGTGAAAAAATCACCACTATGACAACTCGCACAATTCGCACCGCCTTGATTATGTGGCTTATAGAAGAGTAGCGCGCCTTTTTTGGCAGAATCCGAGAGTGCGCTTAGATCACCTTCTATGTATTTTTTCCAAGGGTTATTGATAAATACCTGTGAGCGTTCGTATTCACTAATCGCCTCTGAAAAGTTTTGTTCGGTGATTAGGTCTTCAGCAGGGGTATTAGGTTCAGAAAAACCGGTACGAAAAGCATCTAACCAATTATCTTTAAGGCGATCTGCTAATGCTCGGCGTAAGGTTTGGTTGAATGATGTCTTCATATAAGAGCCACGCATTTCATCTCCAGACGTCGTCGGGAAACGCGCTTGAGCATGCACTAAATTATTACCTGCCAGAGGATCTTCTAGCGGGTAGGTAACATCGGGTGTGTGAATACGGTCTTTATCTAAACGCTCGATACGCCCATCATGGAACATCATTTTTTTATAAAAAGCGACATTGAACGTAGTGGGCGCATTACGCGGCACCTGTGGTTGTCCATTCTGTTTTAATTCACGATGACCACCGAGTATGCTGGGGTTAACTGAATCCGTCCCAATGGATAAAGAAAGATTGTCTCCGCCTCCGAGCATAGGGTGATGGCACGTTGCACAGGCAGTTGTTTGATCACCCCCTAAGGTTTTTGAATAAAATAGCTTCATACCTAATTGTGCTTTTGCACTGTTAATACTTGGGATTGGATGATTACTAGTGGGCTTTCCGGTGAGTTTATGTTGCTGAATAATGTTTCTTAATTCTGAATCGGTATTGATACCTGCTGTATCTATTTGAGCATCGGTTTTTCCGCAAGCACTGAGTGCCATTGCAGCGACTACAACTATTAATAGTAGTACTTTCTCTAGAATAGCTGAGACGTTGATTTTATGTTGCGTTTTCATTTTATGTGATGAAGCCCCGTTAATTATCTATTTTTTAAGAGACCCTTTACTTGTTACTTGTATCTTGTTTGAGCAAAGGTTTCTACTTATTATTTTACATTTGTATAAAAACTAATCAGCGTATGTGATCAGTTCATTGAAGCCAGTTACCTGTTTCTTCTTTATTTTTGAGCCTTTTATCTGCTCGCAACGCGCTCGCTCATTTTTACATCCCACTTTTCTTTCCAAAAACTTAAAAACTTTCGTGCTGCACCACGACTACCAGAGCGCTTTAATATTTTGTAACTAAAAGGAGAGTTATTTGCCATGTAACGCAAGGTTTTTTTAGAAAGTGACTTTTTACCTTTTGACGCATCAAGAATCTTTCCAAGCCCATATGCACCTTGTTGATGAACCAAGTAGCGTTGGTAATCAGGTAATGTTTTATAGCCTTTTTTCTGCATCCGTTTTGCGTTGATGTCCGCAAGTTTTTTCGACATGGATAATGAGTTTTTATAATTCTCACGAGAAGATCGACATTTTAATGATGTACAGCCAATATCTTTTAATGCTTTAACCGACAGTTGATGATGTCCACAAGGGTTAGTTGTCCATTTGCAGCTACGTGCTTTATTTCTTTTTCTGTATAGTTTTTTTCCTGAACTAGATTCAATGAAATGAAGTTTATTCCAGTAAGTAGTTTTGGTATCTGTTTTTTTATTGTCCGTTTTACTCTTGCTTGCAATGTTTGAATTATCGTTTGTTATTGTTTTAACCGTAGAGTGCTTTTTATCTTTACATTTAATACGGTCTGCAATGACTGGTTTTTTATTTTCTTTTTTTTCTACAGAAAGCGTTCTATTACTTGTTAATGTTGGTTTACTATCATACGAAATATTCTTTGCTTTGTTATTTTCGTTTATTTCTGCTTCTAATGCTGTATCAAATAATAGGGTGTTTAAATCATTTAGAAATATTGTAAAGTCGCGGTCTTTCGCATGCAGACTGAATGAGCTGAGTAGTGATAGCAACAAAATTAATAAACAGGTAGTGTGAGGCCGTGGTGTTTCTTTTATTTTCATTTTCATCAAAAGTATAAATTTTAAAAATGAAATAATAATATTTAGGTGTTTTTTATGGAATGACAGAAGATCATAAAAAAAGCTCCTTTGGTACGTTGGGTAGCTATTATTGACCCTATATCAGGAGTCCAGTGTAAGTAACTCAACTCGACCTTAAAAACCTTTGAAGTCTGATTTAACCCAATATGACTAATAATTGATCATTTAAATGATGTTAAAGTGTTATTTATATGTGACAATCAGGCAGTTAATTATTGAATGCAGGAGTAGTTTATGGCTTGGTTTATCGGTGGTGTTTTAGTGGGTTGGTTGGCTGAATGGTTGTTTTTTACTTTCGTTATGAAAGGGGATGCAAAATCAGGGAATAGTTTAGATGCAACTGCCTTGCAAACAGAATTAAATTCGAAGAATAAAGAAATTAAAGCCTTGCAAGCTAAGCTTGCGGATGCAAATGCTTCTTCTACAACGTCAATGCCAACAAAAGCAAGTTCTGCAGCTGCTGCAGCAACTGCGACTTCAACTGCGACTGCGACTTCAACTGCGACAGGGAAGGGTAGTACTGCATCTAAATCAAAAGTAACCCCTGCTACGGCAACGACAAGTAAAGCAACAAGTGCTTCATCTAAAGCGACCGCATCAAAAAAAGCATCAACATCTACAAGCACCTCTACTTCGACAAAAGAGTCGAAAAAGATAATGCCTAAAAAGCCTGTTACTAAAGCCACTGCTACTAAATCAACGACAACTAAAAAAATGGCTACAAAAGCACCCGCTAAAAAAGCAGTGGTTAATAAAAAATCAGCAACAGAAAAAGCAGGATCATCAAAAACAGGATCATCAAAAACAGTATCATCTACAAGTACAAAAAAGACAAAAGGTGATGATTTTACCCGTTTGAGCGGTATCGGTCCGAGTATGGCATCGACCTTAAATGATTTAGGTATTGATACTTATAAAAAGCTAGCAGCGATGGATGATGATATTTTACGCGATATGCTAGAAGCATCCGGAGCACGTTTAAATAATAATAAAGAAGCGATGGATAGCTGGAATGAACAAGCGACATTAGCAGACAAGGGTGACTTTGCTGGGCTTAAAAAACTACAAGATACATTGAAGAATTAATTTTTAGAAATATAACGTTCTATAGATTGAAAAACGGCTTCTTTTAGAAGCCGTTTTTTATGGAGAATTCAAGAGCATTATTTATTGCAGTCGTAACTTGGTTAATTCTTCTAATATAGAATTAACCAAACTTGCGCCTTGCGCCCCCATATCTTTACTGAGAATTTCAGGGTCACGTTCACCGTCAATGAGTTTTTTTGTAATAGACGCGAGTCGTGCCATATCACCACCGGCTTGGCTCATTTGTTCTGCCATGTGAGAAATCATTGTGAGTGCTTGCGCGTTACCACTGGCTGCTTGATGAATCATGTGTGCGATTCCCGGCGCTGCCATCGTTGGATTAGCTTCTTGTGCTTTAGGGTCGGGAAGTGTTGTGGGATTTTGAATGCCCTTTAGAATTGCGTCGATAATGACTTTGTCTTCTTCGTCGAGTTGATCAAGTAGCGTGGTAGAACGCTCTCCATCTAAAATTTTATAGATTCTTTTTACCAAACTTTGCCAGCCATTTTCGGCACTGGTTTTAAGAACAGGTTCGAGTTGCTTTCTTAAGTCTGTATTTTGAATGGATTGTACAACCATGTTGATTAAGCTGGCGTGTACTTGCAGGATTTGGTCTTGTTGTGTGGGGAGTGAGCTCATTGGGTTA
>CAZMWD010000205.1:0-4567 GCA_964569685.1 uncultured Cocleimonas sp.
GGGTTTAGAATAAATAAATCCTCTCCTCCTGGACCCGCAGCTAACACCATTCCTTCGGATAGTCCAAAACGCATTTTTCGTGGGGCGAGATTAGCAACCATCACTGTCATTTTTCCTTCCAGATCAGCAGGATTGTAGGCAGATTTAATCCCTGCAAAGACATTGCGTTGTTGTCCGCCCTCTTCATCAAGAGCTAATGTTAGCTGTAATAATTTATCCGCACCTTCAACGTGTTCCGCTTTTAATATTTTCACTACACGCAAATCAATTTTAGCAAAATCATCGTATTCAATGGTGTCGCTTATGGGGTCGCTAATGTGGTCTGAGCTAAGTTCACCCGCATCGTTTGAACCACTCGATTTTGAAACGGTATTTTGTGCTAACGCGGCTGCTTCTGCGAGTTTGGTTTTATTTGCTTCTAGCATTGCGTCTATTTGTGTTTCTTCGATTCGTGTCATTAAGGGTTTAAATTTAGTTACTTCGTGCGCTAATAAAGGTGTTGCCACGCTATCCCATTGTAAGGGTGATTCATTCAAAAATGCTTCAGATTTTTCCGCTAATTCGGGTAGCACAGGTTTTAGATACACAATCAATGCACGGAACATATTAATGCCTTGGGTGCAAATATCCTGCACATCTTGTTGGCGCGCTTCGTCTTTAATCAACACCCATGGCTGTTTCTCATCCACGTATTGGTTGGCTAAATCGGCTAATGCCATAATTTCACGCATGGCTTTACTGTAACGTCGGCTTTCATACGCTTCTGTAATACTTTCGCTGGCGTCAGTAAATTGTTGATAAAGTGTGCTATCCGGTAATGAATCAGATAATTTCCCATCAAACTTTTTACTTATAAACCCTGCACAGCGTGAGGCAATATTAACCACTTTTCCGACTAGATCACTATTAATACGCTGTTGAAAATCTTCTAAATTAAGATCAATATCATCGACGGTATTACTCAGTTTAGCAGCGTAGTAATAACGTAAAGGTTCAGCAGGAAGATGATCTAAAAACACACGCGCCTGAATAAATGTGCCACGAGATTTCGACATTTTTTGTCCGTTTACATTTAAGAAACCATGACAAAATACGCCTGTTGGTAAACGGTAATTCGCTGACTTTAGAACAGCAGGCCAAAATAAGGTATGGAAATAAGCGATGTCTTTGCCAATAAAATGATACACCTCTGCCTTTGAATCTACATTCCAATAATCATCAAAATTCACATCATTGTTATCACAATAGTTTTTGAATGAAGCCAGATAACCAATCGGTGCATCCAGCCACACATAGAAGTATTTATCTTCTGTATCGGGTATTTTAAAGCCCCAATAGGGCGCATCACGGGAAATATCCCAATCATTCAAACCGCCGTCGAGCCATTCATTCATTTTGTTGGCAATTTCTTTTTGGACTGTGCCGCTATTCACCCACTCTTTTAAAAAATCTGAAAAGTGACTGACTTTAAAGAAAAAATGCTCACTGTCTTTTTCAATGGGGGTTGCACCCGTAATCACCGAATACGGGTTTTTAACCTCGGTTGTGGTGTAAGTTGCGCCACAGGATTCACAGTTATCACCGTATTGATCCGCCGTACCACATTTAGGGCATTCGCCTTTAATAAAACGATCCGGTAAAAACATATTCGCTTCGGGGTCGTAGGCTTGTTTGATGGTTCTCGTTTCAATATGACCAGCGGCTTTTGCAGCAAGATAAATCTGTTCTGAAAAGTGCCTGTTTTCTTCCGAATGAGTCGTGTGAAAATTATCAAAACTAATATTAAAATCCGCAAAATCAGTCGCATGTTCAACGTGCATTTTGTCGATTAATGCTTGTGGCTCAATCCCTTCTTGCTGCGCACGTAACATAATCGGTGTGCCGTGTGCATCATCCGCACAAACATAAATACAATCATGCCCACGCAAACGCTGAAACCGCGCCCAAATATCGGTTTGGATATATTCGACCATGTGCCCCAAATGAATCGAACCATTGGCGTAAGGAAGGGCACTGGTGATGAGGATTTTGCGTGGTTTATTGTGATTGTTTTCTACGTTGTTCATGTCTGTTTTTGCTTAAAACTTTAAAAGTGTAAATTAACAGAGAGCAGGGCTAACTGCTACTTTAGTTTTGTATTAGGGGTAACATAAATTAAACAAAGAATAGACAACGCTTGCTTGCACTGTTGTATTAAAGGTATTAATCAGCTCCCCAAACAACCGCAATATCTTCAATCTCAATATCTGTTTTGCGCAGTTTGATAGAAAACGCTTCGATATCGCAGTTATCCAGCGAATATTTATCCATTAAGTCATCTACCTTGTCTTCTAATTCATCTTCAAGTTCTGCAATATCATCTTTAATACGTTCTACTTTTTCTTCAGCTCGACTAACATCGCCACGTTCTTTTAACACACGTGACCCCGCTCTGCCGATGGAGGCACGGGATTTCCCAAATAATGCGCCCAGTACCGTAATGCCGACATTTAAAAACGAGCTACTGGTATCGGATTCTTCTTTATCCAGCCGTGCCAATGCAGTATCGAGTCGATTAGTCAGTACCTTTTCTTTTTTAGCATAACGCTCTTTTAAGGTATCAATAGTGTCTTCTTTTTTATCATTTAATGCATCATTGATTCTAACGTTAAAATCACCTAAAGATTCATAAGGTTCTGATTCCATTTTGGGTGATTTACAGCGAAATAGCTCTAGTTTGTGTTCGTGATATGCCCAGTCTTTCAATGCTTGGCTGGCTTTTCTTAGTTTTTTATCTTTGCTGATAAAGTCAGGGAGTGAAGCATACTGAATATCGCTGGGTGCTTTGGTGGGTAAATTGCTAATACAGTTTTTAGTTTCTTGATTCTCACTGGCATTATCCCAATCAATATCGTTGTCACGTTCAGTAATGGATAAATCTAAACAAAATGTTTCTTCAATATCAATCCCACGGGTTTGATTAAAGAAATGTAATTCCACATTGGCGGATAGCGTTGGATTATAACGATTTGATCCGCTTAAATTCGGTCTGAAATACTGAGGGATGCTGTTATCTAATGTCGAATAATTATCATAGCCTTCCGTTTTAGCTGTTTCTGGTTTTTGGTTAATTTGTTTTGTATCTAAGCGTGTTTGAATTTTCTGTTTTTGGGTTGTCATTAACGCAGAAATTTCATCGCGCTTTAAAGGCCCTTTTAGATAGCTCATTACCCAGCGCGTGCCGAATAAACGTATATCATCAAGGTGCGCACTTTTTAGAAAGAAGGTGCGCTTTTTAAGATTTGCCAACAGCGTACTGATTTCTTTTTTATTGAAACTAGAACCCGTTTTACCGCCTAAGCCATCAATGACACGGTCAATATCTTGGGTGGTTTGTAAACGCCCAATAAACCACGTGCCGATATTGGAAAGCCCTTTGTAATCAAGGTCTACAGGGTTTTGCGTGCTGAGTACAATACCTACGCCGTACGCTCTAGCTTGTTTAAGTAATAATAACATGGGCTCTTTGCTGGGTGGGTTTTTGGTGGGTGGGAAGAAACCAAATATCTCATCCATATATAAAATAGTTTTAAGGGCGGAAGAGCCACTTTGACTGCGCATCCATGCGATGTATTTATTGAGCAAGAGTGTTACGAAGAACATGCGTTCATTATCACTTAAATGTGAAATTGAGAAAATAGCGATTCTTGCTTTGCCATTTTCATCATACAGTAAGCGTTGAATATCAAGATTTTCACCTTCTAACCATGCTTTGAAAGTAGGCGATGCGATGATTGCATTAAACTTGGTGGCAAACTTAAAACGCGCGGCTTGTGGATAGAAAGCATCGAGCGGTAGAACCCCAATCTTTTTAAAGGGCGGGCTAATAATTCGACCTATTAAATCTTCAAGGCTTAAATCTTCCTGATTTATCCATGAGTTAGTAATCAGTTGAGCCAGTAGAATGTATTCTTTAGATTCTACTGGGTCGGCAACCACCCCAATCAGTGATAATAAACTGCTTACGGTGGTGTTAATGTAGGCAGAAAATGCATCGCTGTCTTCTAATATTTCAGTCGGTGGCGCATCTAATGAACTAAGCACATTAATGCTGACACCCGCGCTACTACCGGGCGTATAAATGGTTTTTTCAACTTTTGAAAACTTCTCGACACGGTCGCTATTTTGGTGATGAGATTCAATGCCACCTTTCCACATGTTCGCAATTTTTGTAGCGTAGGCTTTAACATCAGTATCTTTTGCCCTTGCTTCGTCTTCCACCCATGGTTCAAAGGCTTCGGGAGAGAAAGAAGAATCGGTCAAACAAAGATTCCCCATATCGCCTTTTGGGTCAATCACAATAGAGGGAATGTTATCAATCGTGGCTTCTTCAATAAGCCCAATACCTAAACCTGTTTTACCGCTACCGGTCATACCAATAATGGCGGCGTGTGTGGTGAAATTTTTATTTTTAAGTAGGGTGAGTGCATCGGTAGTTTCGAGTGTTTGTTTGTCTACATCTTTTCCTAGATAAAATAGACCGAGTTTTTCGTAAAGCTCTACCATTGATATTTCCTTTTTTTAATTA
>CAZMWD010000206.1:0-4553 GCA_964569685.1 uncultured Cocleimonas sp.
GGTGTCGCAAAAGGCTCATTGTAGGTTGGCGCTGAGCTTGCGAAGCCCAACAAACAGCATCACGTTGGGCTTCGTTCCTCAGCACCAACCTACAGTATTTGTCTTTTACAACACCCTCAGAGGGAGTGGGAGTTAAACCACACTACCACGCAAGGTAGACAACAACTGTTGTCATAAATTAAAAACAAGAAAAGCCAAGATAGAATACCCAGCCAAATAAAAAACAAAAAAAAACGATCCAAAGGATCGTAACAATATACAAACGCAGTGGCGTCCCCACGGGGGTTCGAACCCCGGTTACCGCCGTGAAAGGGCGATGTCCTAGGCCTCTAGACGATGGGGACACTGTGTAAGACGATAATCTTAAATATAAGAATATCGAAAAAAGAATATAAGTAGAAATGTAAAATGGTGTCCCCACGGGGACTTGAACCCCGGTTACCGCCGTGAAAGGGCGGTGTCCTAACCGCTAGACGATGGGGACACTTTTACGAACTTTTAAAAATGCCATGCTTTTATAAACCAAATTACGGCTAATAAAACATGGGTAACACTATTTTACTTTACTTATTTTTTACTACTCATCATGTAATGATCGCTTCTTGTTTAAAGCAGTATCATCACGGGGCGAGAACATAACAGATGTAGACAAACCAGTAAACAAGAACATGAAACCAGTTGGCACTAAAAATAAAAATGTTTTCGCCGATTCATCATTACCTTGAAACATATGCCAAAAACCGAAAATTAATCCGATGGTGGCGAGTATCAATCCAATGATAAACACTATTTGACCGAGGCGTGCGATGGTTTTCATATTACGAGCCTATTTCAACCTTTTGCTGTAACCTACTGTTCTTTATTAAATATTTATAATAAAAACATTCAAAATATGGTGGAGCTAGGCGGGATCGAACCGCCGACCTCTGCAATGCCATTGCAGCGCTCTCCCAGCTGAGCTATAGCCCCTCTGCCAAAAGAAGCGCGCATTGTGCGTGAAACAACTATTTCTGTCAAGCATATTTCCATGCAAAATTCACTATTCAGTAAGCTAGGATTCAGGTTCACTATTGTATGCTTTAAAGTTGATATTTGGGGAAAAGTATCAATTTTTCAAGCAAACAAAGAATCATTAATAAAAAACATTGTCAGGTTGATTCAATATTATGTATTTAAGACCGTTAATTTAACCTGCAATTGATACAATAAAAACGAGAAAACTCGATGCATCATTCAAAAAACATGGGGATTATAGGGCTACTATTCCTGCTTTTTACTACGATTTCAACGTCCGCTGTCGCCGCACCTAATACGCGCTCAGCTTTAGGTATCAATAGCAACGAAGTAATGGACGATGATGCCAGCGTTCCGTTTATTGATGTCTTTAAAATGTCGATTCCTTTTGAAGAAGCACGCCCTTGGCTTACAAAAGGTAAAGTTGAATATGATAAAGATGGTTGGCCCAAAAAACTGAACGGTGGACAGGCGGGTACGCGCTTCTTGCATACAATACCCAAAAACACCGTTCCCGAAGGTCACTATACTGTTCTTTATGATGGTGAAGGAAAAATCGAATACACTGACGATGCCACCTTAGTCTCTCGCGAGAAAGGTAAAGATATTATCTCTATCAAAGCGGGTAAAGATAAGGAGTTTCGCGTTAAGCTCATTATTAAAATGAGCAATGAAAAAAACTATTTACGCAATGTGCGCGTACTCATGCCAGGCGGTATTTGCTCTAATAACCCTTATCGTCGTGTAAACAGTAAAAAACACTGTCGTGGATCACAGTTTCTATCCTTTGAAAAACACCATGAAAAATTACTCTTTAATCCTGATTATTTAAACTATATGAAAGATTTCAAAGTGATTCGTTTTATGAATATGTCTGGCATTACGCGTAATCCACTGAGTGAATGGAGCAAACGCCCTCAAGTGAGCCATGCCACATGGGGCGGTAAAGCAACGGTGCGTGGCGCGCCTTTAGAAATTATGGTGGCGTTAGCCAATAAACTCAATGCAGACCCTTGGTTCACCCTGCCTCATAAAGCGAATGATGATTTTGTAAGACGTTACGCGCAATATGTAAAAGCCAATTTAAAACCTAACCTTAAAGCCTATGTGGAATACACCAATGAAGCATGGAATTCTATTTTCACCCAATCACACTATGTCAAAGACATGGGCGAACGGATGCGATTGGATGAAGATCGTGCTAAAGCGGGTTACAAATACTTTTCTCTACGCTCAGTACAAATTTTTGATATGTGGGAGCAAACCTTTGGCGGAACTGAGCGTATTGTACGTGTAATGGGTAGCTGGACAGGCTGGACTCGGATGTCAGAAATGTTATTGTCTTACCGCGATGCCTACAAAAAAACAGATGCGATTGCGATTGCGCCCTATTTCTTCCCTAAGTTAGAAAGTTCTAAAAAGGCACGTTCGGTCAGTCAGTTATTTAAACTGATGTATGATCCTAAAGAGCGCTACTCAATCCCTAGTGTGTTAGGCATGATCCACAAAAACGCGCAGATTGCAGAAAAATTTGGTGTCGATCTAATCGCGTATGAAGGTGGTCAACACCTTGTCGACTGGAAAAGCCGTAAAACAACCGGTCACCCAACTAAACTAATGATAGCCGCGAATAGAGATTGGCGTATGGCGAAAGCCTACAGTGTTTTTATGCAAGGCTGGAAAGATAATGGCGGAAAACTGTTCGTCAACTTTTCTGCGCCACGTACCTCTCAATGGTTTGGTAGCTGGGGCACGAAAGAATACCTCAACCAACCCCTCTCTAAAGCACCTAAACACCGTGCCTTAATGCAATTTAAACGCCAGCACCCGTGTTGGTGGAAAGGGTGCTCAAGCTCTAAAATTGTGCGTTTACAAAAGCCCGCAACTAATCCCATTGGCGATGTGTTTGCGCTTGTGCCTAATCAAAAGAAACGCAAAGGTGCAAAAACCAGCCTTGCTAAGGTAGGCACAATTGGTACAAAAGTCCCTGCTAAAAAAGTCGGATCAAATAAAGTCGTCGTTGCCAAAGCGAATGTTGCGAAAAAATCTGCCGCGCTTGTTACCAAAAATGCAGCGGCTGATAAAGCTAAAAAATTACTAGCAGTCAAACTGCGTAACGAGGCTAACAAAAAACTCGCGTTAGCTAAAACAGCTACAAACGTAGCCAAAACAATTGCTACCAATAAAAAATCAACGGCTATTTGGGCTAGCAATAACACAGTAATTTCTATTAATAATAAGGAAACTAATAATAAAACCAATAAACAACCGAATAAAAAACCATCTAATTCTACTAAAATAGCTAAAGTAGATGGTACTGTTCACCGTGCTAAAGGCAGACAACTCTGGAAGAATAACGCGGCGATGCGCCTTTCAAATGTTGTTGGTGGAAATATAGCTAACAATAAAGATCTTACTGCTACATGGCAAACACATTGGGATGATAACTTCTTGTATGTGCGTGTCGATGCGGTTGATGATAAATTTGTCCGCGACTCTGTACGCCCTTGGAGTGATGATTCTATCGAACTTTATATTGATGCCGATGGCAGTCGCTCTCGTAAATTTGACGGTAGAAATGATTTCCATATGATCTATCGCTGGAAAGACAACAAAGTTAATTTTAGTAAAAGCTCGCCTCGTAGACAACATAACGGTATTAAAAAAACCATGACGCGCACCGACAAAGGTTACTCGCTCGAAACGGCAATACCTTGGAAGACACTAGGCGTAAAACCCGTCGCGGGTCGCGTGATTGGCATTGATATACAAATAAACGATGACGATAACGGCAAAGAACGCGATGGTAAACTGGCTTGGCATGCTACAACCGATAAATCGTGGGTGAATCCTCAAACCTTTGGGCGCTTGGTTCTAGGGGGTATTTAAACCTCGACAGAACTTCCTGCAAACAGCATAATTCTACACGGCTAATTATTGTCGCACTTGTGAGAATTTAATGAAATTAAACAAAGGTTTACTGATATTTATCGGCATAGTTATCGGGGGCATAATTATCGTGCTTTTGAGTACCAGCCCCTATTTATACAAACGTTACCAGCAATACCAAAACTTTCATACGCCACCCGCTAAACCACCGAGTGCCAGTGACTTAGCATCAGCGCGTTCAATTAAACCACCTCATTCATCTAAATCTGGCGACAGACTAGTTAAGCCTAGGACAAGTAAAACTAAGGGTATTGTGCTCGGTATTAATACTGCTGATATTCGCGAAGACACTTCCAGTATTCAGTTTCTAAATCTATTTAAATCCGCTATTCCGTTTGCAGAAACTGTGCCGTGGGGCAGTAGCAAAGAAGTGGAATATGATAAGCATGGTTGGCCGACGAACCTCAATGGCGGTAAAGCCGGTACAAAGTTCCTTAATCGCTTACCCGCAGGCACCATCGAAGATGGCTTTTATACCGTACTCTATGATGGTGAAGGCGAAATCTTCTACGGCAATGATGCGCGCCTGATTGTTCATCGCCCCGGTAAAGATGTGATCGAAATAAAGGCGGGTAAAGATCAAATTTTAA
>CAZMWD010000207.1:0-1505 GCA_964569685.1 uncultured Cocleimonas sp.
GGACTAAAAAAGCCATTCCATTTATTTGTTTGGATAGCTACTAGGGAGAGTTGTGGTGCTGTTTGCTTTGTTTTTTACTTCGCTTTTAAAAAAAGCAATACGGTGTTTCATTCTGATTCTGCCTGCCATCTTATTGTCTAGTCAAGTCGCTAATGCAAGCCCTTCAATATCAGCTCAAGCTATTGAAGAAACATCACCCATCATTGATTTAGACGAGATAATCAAACGAGGCACTTTACGCATTATTGTGCCATCAAACTTATCCGGTGGATTATTTCTACCCCGATCTGATTCCCCTCTTGATGAACAGTTAGCGTTAGCAAAGCAATTTGCACACGCACTGGAACTTAAAGCAGAAATCATTCCAATTCTTTCTTTTAAAGATATGTTACCGGCATTGAATCAAGGTCGTGGAGACATAATTGTTGCAAATATAACCGTAAACGAACAACGCAAAAAGATAATGGCCTTCTCACAAGCTGTCGATCATGCACACCAAGTTGTGTTAGTACGCAAAACAGATGAAAAAATCCATATAACGAAAGATCTTGCCGGTAAAAAGCTTTTCTTAAATAGTGCCACGTCATTTTGGGCAACAGGGCTGGACTTCCAAAAACGCTATCCCTCTATTGACTTAATCAAACAAGAAACGGCTTTATTTGATGAACAAGTGCTCGATTTTATTGTAGACGGAAAATATGACGCAACGATTCGAGACAGTAATATTGCCGAAATGTACCTTAAATACCGTGATGATTTACGCATTGCTTTTAAAGCATCAAAAGATCAACCTTTGGCTTGGGGTTTACGGCTCGGCTCACCCAAACTAAAAGCCTCTATTGATCAATACTTGGCTCAGGTTAAATTAGCAAGCCATCACAAGAAAAAGCAATTTGGTGATTTAACAGATATTAAAAAACGCGGTACTTTACGTGTTTTGTTAAAAAATAATGCTTCATCTTATTTTTTAAGACGCGGTCAATTAATGGGATTTGAATATGAAATGGCAACGTCATTTGCCAAATACTTAGGTCTTAGATTAGTTGTTCTTGTCCCCCCCAGTGGAGAAACTGCGCTTGATTGGCTTGAAAAAGGAAAAGCAGACGTTGCAGCTGGTTTTTTGAAACCCACAGCGCAATGGAAAGAAAAAGGGATTGCTTCTAGCCTTCCTTATCATCAAGCGTTTCAGCATATCGTTATTCGTAAAAATAGTTTTTTAAACGGTAAAAAAATGAATTCTGTGGCTGATCTTGATGGACGCACAGTGGTGGTGCACAAATCCAGTGATTATTGGCAGACACTTGAAGAGTTAGCAAAGGTTGGCATCAATATAAAATTACAAGCTGCTCCAGAAAATCTAGAAGTAGAAGAAATCATTGAGAAAGTCGCTAAAGGCGAATATGAAATGACGTTAGTTGATGAGCATCTTCTGGATATTGAGTTGGCTAACCATGTTGCGGTTAAATCTGCCTTTACTTTAGGCGATCAAAAATCACATACGCTCG
>CAZMWD010000207.1:1605-4553 GCA_964569685.1 uncultured Cocleimonas sp.
CATGTTGCGGTTAAATCTGCCTTTACTTTAGGCGATCAAAAATCACATACGCTCGCACTACGTGGCGAAGATACACTTTTATTAAAAGCGTTTAATCAGTATATTAAAAAGCATAAAGACGGTCGCATGTATTCTCGCCTATACGCAAAGTATTTTACCGACAACAAACAAGTTAGAAGCCATCAACGTGCAAGATTAAAATCATTTGATGGTAAAAAAATGATTAGCCAGTACGATCCATTGGTACAGAAATATTCAAAAAAATACGGTTTTGATTGGCGTTTTATTACGGCACAAATGTTTCAAGAAAGCCGTTTTGACCCAAATGCACGTTCACACGCAGGTGCTATCGGGCTGATGCAAATAATGCCAGCCACGGGAAAACAATTAGGCTTTTCTAAACTTAAAAAGCCTGCTGTTAGTATCCGTGCAGGTACTAAATATATGAACTGGCTTTATGCTCGGTTTGAACCAGAATTACCGGTAGTGGATCGGATGTGGTTTACCTTAGCTTCTTACAATGCAGGCTTAGGGCATGTAAGGGATGCTCGTCGCTTAGCGAAACAAAAGGGTTGGGATCAAGATCGTTGGTTTGATAATGTTGAAAAAGCCATGTTGCTATTATCCAAACCTAAATATGCAAAAAAAGCGCGTTATGGATATGTGCGAGGGCGAGAACCTGTTGGCTATGTGCGTAAAATTATGAAGCTTTACGCTAGTTACATAAATATATCAGGGCTTGATGATGAAGTCTCATTACCACCTCAACCAAGCATTGCTGAAAATAGAATTGCCAGTACCACAAAAGCGGAGGTCGCTGCGTTTAACACGCAACTTGATCGTTTATATTCTGAGTTATACTCCGATAGTAAAGACCATCCAACTTGTTGCCGATAGCTTAAAAATATGATGCTCGGGATCTTGATCTTTCCACTGTTTCGCATCCGTTCCAACCCAGTAAGCACGGGATGGCGTTAGCGTATTATTTTTCTTTACATTCAAATAAGCCAAACGACTCCAATAATGCTTTTTAATCCAGTTTCTTAACTTACGATACACTTTCTTGCTACGTTCTTCGCCATTGCACCCTTCTGTTTTTATGTTTAATTTTCCAGCATAAAGTGTATTCTCATCCGTTGGGGAAGGGGTGAAAACTAATGAGCAATCATCCATATTCAGTTGATATATTCGGTTATTCTCTTGCCGATCAATTGATACACTATCAACTAAACCCTTCGCAAAATCTAAAAATACAGCTTGATCTTTTTGTGTCATAAAAAATTGTAGTTCGCTTTCCATTAATCTCTATCTTCCTTTTCCTGATAGTATGTGGTCTTTATTCAGACTTGTTATGATTTCATGAAGTATATAAGACAAACAATTTTTAAAACATTGCTAATACTCGTAGTTGGGTTTTCGATTTTCTCTACCTCGGCAGAAACCGTGTTACATCGAGGCAATGGCGCAGAGCCAGAAACGTTGGATATTCATAAATCTTCTGGCGTACCAGAAGCCAATATACAACGTGATTTATTTGAAGGGTTAGTGAGTGAAGCAACGGATGGTTCATTAATTCCCGGTGCTGCTAAAAATTGGGAGCACGATGAAAAAGGTATTGTTTGGACCTTTAAATTACATGAATTAGGTAAATGGTCCGATGGCACTAAAGTAACTGCATCCGATTTTGTGAATGCATTTCAACGTGCGCTTGATCCTAAAACAGCGTCACAGTATGCCTTTATCCTATGGCCTTTCAAAAATGCCAAAGCCATTAGTAAAGGTGAAATAAAAGACATAAACACATTAGGCGTAAAAGCACTTGATGAATTAACCCTAGAAATAACATTAGAGAACCCAACACCGTATTTAACAGGGCTTCTTAGCCATCACATGGCATATCCTATTCCATCTAGCGCAATTAAAAAATACGGCAAAAAGTGGACGCAAGCAGGCAAGTTAGTTTCAAACGGTCCGTATCAGTTAGTTGAGTGGATGCCACAATCTCACTTAAAATTAGTTAAAAATCCGCATTACCGAGATTACGATACTATTAAGATAGACACCGTTATCTATCACCCAACAGAAGATAAAAGTGCAGAGTTAAAACGCTTCCGCGCAGGTGAACTTGATATTACGGATGATGTTCCATCCGATCAGATAGAATGGGTAGAAAAAAACCTCAAAGATAACTTTCATAATAGCCCTTATATTGGCACGTATTATTTGGCGATGAATTTAGAAAAAGCACCGTTTAAAGATGGCGAAAATAAAAAAGGACTAACGTTACGCAAGGCATTAAGCCTCGCCATTGATCGTCAAATACTGACTGAAAAAATAACCAAAGCAGGAGAGCTACCTGCGTTTGGTTGGGTGCCACCGGGTATGAATGGCTATACATCACAAACTATTCCAGAACTTGCATTAGGCAAAAAGGAACGCCTCGCATTAGCTAAAACGCTCTACGCCGAAGCAGGTTATTCGCGCGATAAACCATTAGAAGTTGAATTGCTTTATAACACCAGCGACAACCATAAAAAAATAGCGATTGCCTTAACCGCGATGTGGAAGCAAGCACTGGGAATTAAAGTGAGTCTAAGAAATGAAGAATGGAAAGTGTATTTAAATTCGCGTAAACAACGCCAATTCCAATTGATTCGATCAGGTTGGATTGGGGATTATAACGATGCCTCTAACTTCCTTGATTTATTCCGCTCGGACGTAGGCACAATGAATCCATCGGCATGGAAAAACAGTGATTATGATCAATTAATGCAACAGGCAGAAACAGAAACCGATAGCCAGAAACGCATTGATCTAATGCAACAAGCGGAACGTTTGCTATTAGCAGATATGCCTTTGATTCCTATTTACTACTATACGACTCAACATTTAGTAAGCTCGAAGATTAAAGGCTGGCAAGATAATGTGATGGATATTCATCCGAGCCG
>CAZMWD010000208.1:0-4531 GCA_964569685.1 uncultured Cocleimonas sp.
AGTGAGAGTCCTGAAACGTAATGAAAAAAAATGCTACTGATAACGCCATTACAGAAACAGAAGAAAGTCGATATGAATTAACACGAAAGCATATTGCTTCGCTTACTTTTGCTCCACTGTTGGCAATAGTAGTCTATTGGTTAACAATACCTCAAGGTGCATTAATTGCAGGTGCGCTTGCTATTACTGCTTTTGCTGCGGTCTTATGGTTGACTGAAGCATTGCCTTTGCCAGTTACTGCTTTATTGATTCCTGTAGGTTTAGCCGCTGTTGGTGTTTTTGAAACGAAAGATGCCTACGACTCATTTGGAAGCCCAGTATTGTTTCTAGTTTTGGGCGGTTATGCGCTAGCCGTGGCGGTTGAAGCAAATGGGGTAGACCGCTGGCTGGCACAGAAAATTCTGGGTTTGGCAGGTACTCGCACGATTGGGCTACTTATTGCCTTTATGATGACTTCTGCACTGCTTTCGATGCTTATTTCTAACACGGCTACCACCGCGTTATTATTGCCGGTGGTCATGGGTATTATCAGTCGTCAACAAAGTGATGATACTAATCTTTCCCGCTTAATGATGTTAGGGGTTGCTTATGGTGCTAGTATCGGTGGCGTGGCAACCTTGACGGGCTCTGCGCCCAATGCTATCGCAGCGGGTTTATTGGATATCGGTTTTTTACAATGGTTGAGTTATGGTTTGCCCGTAAGTCTTACTATGTTGGTCGTCGCGATTCCTATTCTTTGGTGGACTTATCGACCCAAACAAAAAGAAATCACGATGAGATTAGATAAGGGGGTGCCATTGGATGCAGGCGGTAAACGTGCACTTTTCGTGGTTGGTATCACTTTATCGTTGTGGCTATTTGGTCCAATGTTAGGGAAGTTATTACAACTGCCACCCGCTTTGTTTAGCTCAGCTGCAGTGGCAAGTATTGCCGTGGCACTGTTGATGTTAACCCGTAGCGTGAGCTGGAAAGGTTTGGAACAGGGCATTCACTGGGGCGTATTATTACTGTTAGGAGGTGGTTTGAGCCTCGGTCGAGGGCTCACCGAGTCTGGGGCGGCAGACTGGCTAGCAGGAATGTTAAGTTCAGGTGTGGGTGATCTGCCTATGTTTACTCTGTTGCTGGTGCTTGTAAGCATCGGTGTTTTTGCGACGGAATTAATCTCCAATACTGCCGTGACGGCTAAACTTGCGCCTATTCTTATGGGCGTTGCCCTACAGCTAGGGATGGCAACCGACAGCCTAGTAGTGCCAGTCGCTATTGCTACTTCTATGGCGTTTATGCTACCTGTTGCAACACCGCCTAATGCGCTGGTACATGCCAGTGGAGCAGTCACTCAAGGGGATATGATGCGCGTTGGTTTACGACTTAATTTAGCTGCGATTGCTGTAATAACATTGTTATTTTACTTTGGTCTAGCAGGATGATGGGGGTAAACATCTATTGGTTGTTGCTATTATTAGACTTGCTCATAGTCGTTTTTTTGATTCCAACGATTATTTTACAGCGCCGAGAATCGGGGGCGACACTCGCATGGATATTGACCATTGTGTTAATTCCATTTTTAGGTTTACTGGCATTTTGGGTATTTGGAACAACGCGCTTGCACATACGCCGTAGTAAGCGTCTTAAAGCGGAAGCACAACTCACCACGGTACTGCATAAATCACACAGGCAACCAATAATCCAACCAGCCGAGGGCGACTTTCCACCGACCTTATTACAACTGGCTAAGAAACTGGATGGGGTCGGCCCTCTGGCAGGTAATGACGTTACTTTATTTAGACAAGGTTTTGAAGAACGAGACCAACAAAACTCTGAAACATTTGATGCCATTGAAACGACGATTGATAGCGCACAGGATCACATACACCTGATTTATTATATATGGGAGCCTGATCGAACGGGTGCGCGTTTTCGAGATGCACTAATGCGGGCTTGCCAGCGAGGCGTTAAGGTACGTTTGCTTCTTGATGATGTCGGATCACGCAAAGCGAAGCCGATTTTTTTCCAGAACTTATTGGAGGCAGGTGGGAGAGTTGAGCGTTTTCTACCCGTCAACCCATTAAGTCGCCAACTGTCACTCAATAACCGTAACCACCGTAAAATTATTGTCGTGGATGGCAATATTGGTTTTACAGGCAGCATGAATGTGGGTGATGTTTATGCAGGGTTAGAGGAGCCTTGGTATGATCTGCATGCGCGCATTCAAGGTTTGGTGGTACATTCATTGCAGGAGGTTTTTTGCCAAGATTGGTATCACGCAACGGCTGAAGATTTGATTTGTGATGCTTATTTTCCTCCGATAACGCCGATAGCTTCGACACCTTTGATACAAGGCAATCCCCAAATTTGGGCGCAGTTACTTGCGAGCGGCCCCGCCGATGAGCGTTGGCGCTCTATCCATACTTTGCTTTTTGGTGCTATCAATTTAGCACAACAACGGGTGTGGATTGAAACGCCTTACTTTGTGCCCGATCCATCCATTCTTATGGCTTTAGAAACAGCCGCATTAAGAGGTGTGGATGTACGCCTTTTATTGCCCGAAAAATCAGATCATCCCCTCGTGCTTTATGCCGGTCGTTCGTTTTTAGATGAGCTGTTAGCCGCAGGTGTGCGGGTATTTGAATTGCAAGGTGCGATGCCTCATGCAAAGACAGCCACTATTGATAGCATCTTTTCAACCTTGGGATCGGCAAATATGGATCAACGTAGCTTTCGACTCAACTTTGAAGCTAATCTGTTTTTCTATGGTGCGGAAGTGGCGACCCAATTAGAACAAGATTTTCTTTTACTGTGCTCACAGTCAATAGAAGTTACTCAAGAAAATCGACGAGATATTTCTAAGTATCAACGCTTTGCAGAAGGGGTAGGTAGAGTGTTTGCGCCCCTCTTATAAATACATCCCAGTGATACCATACAGATCGTATAAAACGATTCATATCTTTATTAAAAGCGACTTAATTAACACATTATCTTTTGTTAGATTAGAGATGAGATAAGGTTTTATTGAAAATTAAGGAGATAGAGATGAAAAGATTTAAAAACATTCTTTTGGTCATGAACCCTGAGTTGGATGATAGACAGGCTTTAAATAAGGCTGTATTACTAAGTAAACAAAACGGAGGGAGTCTGACACTTTTTTCAGTGGTAAAAGGACTGTCAGGGATTTCTCGTAATGACTTAATTATACATCAACAATTCGTTGCCGCGATAGCCGAGCGTACAGAATGGTTGCGTGGGTTAATGCTAAAACATGATGATATTGACGTGTCTATCAAGGTTGTTGAGGGCACTCATTTTCTGGAAGTTATTTATCAAGTATTGCGTGAAACACATGATCTTGTCATCATAACAGCCGAAGAGAAAAAGGGATTTGGTACTCGCTTGTTTGGAACGACATCCATGCATTTAATGCGTAAATGCCCTTGCCCTGTATGGGTTGTGAAAGGCTCACAAACAGGCTCATTCAATCGTATTTTGGCAGCAGTTGATCCAACAGATAGCGATGAAAAACAAGATTCACTGAATCCACTAATTTTACAAGTTGCGAGTAGTATGGCTCGTAATGAAACGGCAGAATTGCATGTTGTTCATGTATGGTATCCATTAATAAAGTATTTTGGAGGACTTGGCAGCACGAGTATTAAAGTTATTCAGTCAGATAAAAAGCAAGAGAAGGTGCTTTATAAACGGCGTTTTGATGCTCTGTTAAATCAGGTTGACATGACAGATTTGAAACCTCAATTACACTTGATTGAAGGTGACCCCAGTGATTCGATACCAGAACTCGTGGTAACTGAAAGTATCGAGCTTCTTGTTATGGGTACTGTTTGCCGCACGGGTATTTCCGGGTTTTTTATCGGCAATACAGCAGAAGAAGTACTTAATCAAGTGAACTGCTCGGTATTAACAGTCAAGCCAGAAGGATTTGTTACGCCTGTTACTCTTGAGTAATGGCAATGGTGGCGATGCAATTTAATTGCAAGCAATGATCATCATCCCTTAAAAGCCGCCATGAAAACAAAAAACACCACAAGTAATAACAATAACAGGGTTGCCATTGCCCATTGTCTTAAACGCTGTTCTATATTTTCTGCTATTGATGACGAATCAGAATGGTGGATCAAGCCTAGTGTACCGCGAACTATCTTTTCACGTGCTTTTTGCACGCGCATCACCGCCCATAAGAGAATGGATAGTAACGCGGGCCAAAGCCATTTTTCTACGAATACTAATACATCGCCAGCAGGTATAGAAAAAGGTAAACCAGCGCGTTTTTGAAGTGTGATTCGCCAGATAAATAGTGCCAAAGCAGTCGCTAGTAACAGTGGCCATAAACTAATGATTTTTTGTGTTAATGGGTTAGCCGCTGTAGCATCGGTTTTTATATCAAACCCGAACCACGATATAAACCACGGGCTTATCACTACAACTACAATTAATGCTATCCATGAAACCCACATCAATGGAGAGATATTGTGCGCTTTTGATGTGTCACTTGAGGCACTGCGCGGCCACACCAGAAAAA
>CAZMWD010000209.1:0-4531 GCA_964569685.1 uncultured Cocleimonas sp.
AAAAATTCAAAACTAAAGAATCGCTTTGTAATTATATCGAAAAGCAAAAAGATAATGCTGAAAGCCTAATGAAAAATGGTTATCAAGCGAGTCAATACAATAAGCTTGAACAGAATCGTAAGTATTGGAAGGGGTTGTATATGGATAAGTGTTTTTGAAAAACATTAAACATCGATAGCTTGTGGCTACCGATGTTTATATAACTTACAGCAAGTTATGATGCTCTTGCTAATTGCTTACTCGCCGCAATCATATTGATCAACGCCGGTTTTACCTCATCCCAATGGCGCGTTTTTAAGCCACAATCGGGGTTTACCCAAAGCCTTTCAGCAGGTATTCGCAGACTGGCTTTTTCCATTAAACTGACCATCGAATCAACTGATGGAATATTGGGTGAATGTATATCGTACACACCGGGGCCAATTTCATTGGGATAATCAAATTCATCGAATACATCGAGCAATTCCATATCCGAACGCGAGGTTTCGATGGTAATCACATCGGCATCCATATCGGCTATCGCTTTTATAATGTCGTTAAAGTCTGAATAACACATGTGGGTGTGAATTTGAGTATCATCTTTAACGCCATTAGCAGTAATTCGAAAGGCTTTTATCGCCCAATCAAGATAGCTTTGCCATTGCGCTTTTCTTAGCGGTAAACCTTCGCGTAATGCGGCTTCGTCGATTTGAATGATATGAATGCCCGCTTTTTCTAAATCCAATACTTCATCACGAATCGCTAGTGCTAGTTGCAAGCAAGTGTCAGAACGTGGTTGATCGTCGCGTACAAATGACCAGTTTAGGATAGTCACCGGCCCTGTTAACATGCCTTTCATGGGCTTATCGGTGATTGATTGAGCGTATTTCATCCACTCTACAGTCATGGCTTTTGGTCTGGAAATATCACCATAAATAATCGGTGGCTTTACACAGCGTGAACCGTAGGATTGTACCCAGCCAAAGCGTGAGAAGGTATAACCTGTTAATTGCTCGCCGAAATATTCAACCATATCGTTGCGTTCGGGTTCGCCATGTACCAACACATCTAGTCCTAATGACTCTTGTTCGCGAATACAAAATTCAATTTCTTTTTGCATCTGTTGTTTGTATTGCTGGGCAGACAGTGTGCCTTTACGAAAACTATTTCTGGCTTGTCTTATTTCTTGCGTTTGCGGGAAAGAACCAATAGTTGTGGTTGGATAAAGAGGTAGCTTAAATTTATCACGTTGCAATGTGGCGCGTTGCGGGTAGCTTGATAATCGCTGACCCATTTTGTCATCAATCTCTACAACACGTTGTTTTATCGTTTGATTGTTGACTAAGGATGATTGATTTCGACTTTCAATGGCTTCCTTATTAATTGTCAACTTGTCTGCAACGGCATTTCGTCCTTGGTTTAATGCAGTGGAAATAGTGATTAATTCATCCAGTTTTTGAATTGCAAATGCGAGCCACAAACGAACATTCTGATCAATTTGTTGAGGGCTACTGTCTTCTAATTCTGTTTCTAAATCAACAGGGACATGCAGTAAAGAACAGGAAGGTGCGATCCAAAGACGGTCTTGTAAGCGTTGATGAATAGGTTCAAGCCAATCGAGTGTTGCGGTTAAATCGGTTTTCCAAATATTACGCCCATTGATAATGCCTAAGGATAGAATTTTGTGTTTGGGCAACCAGTCGATTACTTTTATCACTTCCTCTTTGGCATTAATAGCATCAAGGTGCAAACCAGCAATGGGGAGTTCACAGGCTAGTTGCAAATTCTCTTGTAGCTTTCCAAAATAAGTCGTGAGTAATAATTTAAGTGAACCACTTTTCAATTGGAAATACGCATTTCTTAGCGCATGTTGCCATTCAGAAGAAAGTTCGGTGACTAAGATAGGTTCGTCTATTTGAAGCCATTCAATACCTGCTTGTTCAAGCTCATTAAATAGTTGAGCATAAACTTTTAATAAATCATCCAGTAAATCTAGCTTATTAGATTGATCTTTTTCTTTACCTAAATAAAGATAAGTAACGGGTCCAATAATCACGGGTTTACTCGTTAATCCTTCATTTTTAGCTTCATTGATTTGTTGAAGCAGACGACTTGAATCCAGAGAGAACTGCGTATTTTTATCAAATTCAGGGACGATATAGTGGTAATTAGTATCAAACCATTTGGTCATTTCACCTGCATCAACACAAGAGCAGGCTGACTCATCCGATGCTGATCGACCTCGCGCCACGCGGAAGTAGTTATCCAACTCATCTCCTTGTAAATTGCTGACACGTGCAGGAATATTACCGAGCATAAAGCTCATATCCAGTACTTGATCGTATAAAGAGAAATCACCGACAGGTACTAAGTCTAACGGTGTTTGATCTTGCCAATGTTGTTGGCGTAGATTGAATGAGGTATCTAACAGTTCTGATTTTGTTATCTCTTTTTTCCAATAGCGTTCTAATGCAAATTTAAGTTCGCGTTTTTTTCCTATACGAGGAAATCCGAGGTTATGCGTGGTTACCATGATTTTATGCTCCATTTTTTTGTTAGGAGCGCGCATGGAATACGTTGAACAATTAGGGTGCAAAAAGGCAAGCTAGAATGTTCACGTTATTTCATGCGCGTTCTTAAATAAGCATTGTATTTAGTTTGATAGTTGAGTAATAATGATCTTTATCTCCTTATTGATGAATTAATTTCATGTATTGTTAAATATGATAGAACGCAGTCATTTACAGATTCTACAGGCCTTAAATGAGCAGGGCACCTTAACAAAAGCCGCTAACGCATTGTGCTTGAGTCAATCAGCTTTATCACATCAAATACGTTATCTTGAAAAAAAATTAGAGGTTAAATTGTGGGAGAAAGAAGGGCGTAATTTACGATTAACACAAGCAGGTGAACTACTCTTACAGGTTGCTCAACAAATTTTACCGGTATTACAGCAAACAGAAGATACCTTGAAAGCGTATGGGGAAGGTCGTCAGGGGATATTACGCATTGGGGTAGAGTGTTATCCTTGTTCACAATGGTTAAATGGCGTTATCGGTTATTTTTTAAAAGAGTTACCAGAAGTGGAAATTGATATTATAAATAAATTTCAATTTTCGGGGCTTGAAGGGTTATTGAATCATCATATTGATATTTTAGTCACCCCCGATCTTGAGAAAAATACCGCGATTCATTATGAAACGATTGCAGAATATGAGTTAGTCTTATTGGTTTCTTCTGAGCATAATTTTGCAAACAAGCAGTGCATAAAACCAGAGGATTTCGTTAACGAGACCTTATTAACATTTCCCGTGCCATTAGAACGATTGGATATTTTAACTCAATTTTTAAACCCAGCCTGCGTCAAGCCCGCAAAATTAAAAGAAATAGAATCAATCGATTTAATGTTGCAAATGGTGTCTTTAGGACGTGGTATTTGTGTGTTGCCGGAATGGCTGGTGGATAATATTTGTAAGGATGATGGTAATGATTTAAATGTGGAAAAAATATCAATAGGTTCAGAAGGCTTACAACAATCACTCTTCTTAGCCTTGCGTAATAATGATCGGCGTATTTCTTACATAGAACACTTTATTGCAATTGGAAAAAAATCTGCAGATGATATTTTCTAAGACTTTTTCCTGAATTTTGTCATTGGTTAGTTACTTCAATCTAGGTTTGACGTAACTAACCAAATTTAAAACTTGATTAATTATCTTACTTTTATAAAAGCAACAGGCTCTCCCCAATTATATATATCGGCAGCGACATCCCCTACACCTTGTATTCCCGGGTGAGGTTTTACAAAGTTGTTCGTTTCTCGTGCGGCATTGAATCCTTCACCACCACATTGTGGCCCTGGGATATTGGCACATAACTCATCATTAAACTCTGTTCCCGCATCAAATGATTTGAGACGTAGTTTACCTCTTTTTTTAATGTGTCTTACTTTGCGGTTAGATGTAAATATAAAAGCATCATTTGTCGGCAATAGCATGGATGCCATGTGTAAAAAGTGATTTCTTCCTCCTGCTAGTTCTAGCGTGAGTGTTTCTCCGGGCAGAATGGGCGCAGTGGCAGCAGCGGTGCTACAGTTATTATTGGTGAAATATTCTGCAAGGGCAGAAGTATCGCCCCCTTCGGCTAAGGGTTCTAAATTATCACTGGCTGTTTTACCAATGGATGCGATAGGTCGCGTCCATTTCCTGCAGAGTGCGACCAATGGCGGTGTAAAAACGGTATTGCTGATATTGGTAATACTTACTTTTACGGTACCATTATGATTTGCTGATGCTAATGAGATAGGTAGTATAATGCTGGCAGCAATGGATAATGATAGTATGGTTTTTAATTGTCCTTTCATCTTGATGTTCTCCAGTAGTTAATTATTATCAAACTCACCATTAATTTGGGGTTGATCAAATCAGCTTAGGAAATAATTAGAGATAATTCATAACGGTTTATTAACGAATGTGTAACAAAACTATAAACAAATATTCCTAATAAAGGTGAAATTAGACCTTTAATCATAATATCCATTCATGTTGAATAG
>CAZMWD010000210.1:0-2704 GCA_964569685.1 uncultured Cocleimonas sp.
GCGATATTTCTTTGCCAGCGTTCAAAACCAATACGTCGAATCGGCGAACCTTCCATTTTTTTAAGAAACTCTTGTTCGCTCCAAGCGAACAAGTCTAATAATGATACAGAATCTAATTGATGACGAACCGCAAAGTCCACTTGCTCTGCCGTTTGTGCAAAGCGATTCCAAGGGCAAACCAGTTGGCAATCATCACAGCCGTAAATACGGTTGCCGATGGCTTCACGAAACTTTATGGGTATTGCGCCTTTGTGTTCGATGGTTAAGTATGAAATACAGCGGCGTGAATCCAATACATAAGGTTTGATGATTGCTTTTGTGGGGCAAATATCGATACAAGAAACGCAATCACCGCAGTGATTTTCAACGGGTTGCGATGGCTGTAACGGAAGATTGGTGTAAATTTCACCTAAGAAAAACCACGAGCCTGCTTCTTGATTTAAAATATTGGTATGTTTGCCCGCCCAGCCAAGCCCCGCTTTTGCGGCAATATCTTTTTCCATAACAGGGGCGCTATCGACAAACACGCGATAGTTAAAATTGTCTGCTAGTGCTTTTGTGTTGGGATCGTCGGCGAATTTAGTTTCAATTTTTTTCGCCAGTTTTTGTAAACGTTTACGCATCATTTTATGATAATCACGCCCCAGTGCATAACGTGAAATATAAGCACGCTCAGGATGGTTGAGAATCATAATAGGATCATGCTTTTGTACAGAACGGTAATTCATCCTTACGCTAATAATGCTTACTGTGCCGGGTACAAGCTCATCGGGTCGGGTGCGCTTTGTACCGTGGCGCGCCATCCATTCCATATCACCGTGGAATTTTTGTTTAAGCCATTGTTGTAATTCTACTTCGGCGGTAGATAAATCAATATCACTGATACCTAATTGCTGAAAACCAAGTGCTTTTGCCCATTGGTTGAGTGTTTCAGTCTGGATAGGCGTGATATGATTATTGTTCATTCGCCGATCTTAACATTTTGATGCTATTACCCCGTAATTTATATACTGCTAGCCAAGTCCGAGAACTTGATCGTATTGCGATCGAGGATTTTGCCATTGCTGGTTTCAGCTTAATGCAACGCGCAGGGCAGGTGACGTTTGATAGCATGATGAAATCCTACCCTAAAACACAGTCCGTTTGTGTGGTATGCGGTACGGGCAATAATGGCGGTGATGGTTATGTAATCGCTACGTTAGTTGCAAATGCCGGCTTAAAAATAACGTTAATACAGCTGGGAGATGAGTCATTAATTACAGGTGATGCTTTGCTAGCGCGGGAAGATTATTTAAAAACGGGCGCAAGGGTTTCACCTTTTTCTGCTGAAGAAAAAGATAGTTTAGACGCAGATATTATCGTCGATGCTATTTTTGGAACGGGTCTTTCACGGAATGTAAAAGGAGAATGGGCAGAAGCAATTACAGCGATTAATCGTATTCGATCAAGACGTAAATCCAAACATACAGTAAAAGTAGTCGCAGTGGATGTGCCGTCTGGCTTACATGCCGATACAGGGGCGGTACTGGGTTGTTGTATAAAATCAGATAAAACAGTTACCTATATAGGTTTGAAATGCGGGTTGTTCACTGGGCAAGCAAGAGACTACGTGGGTGATTTAGAATTTGATGATTTGGGTGTGCCGTTTGAAGTCTATAAACATGTGACCATCCACGGATCTAAAAAACAATTAATCACTGATAATATAATTAAAACTTCATTAAAACCGCGTTTACGTTGTAGTCATAAAGGACATTTTGGTCATGTACTGTGTATTGGTGGCGCACAGGGAATGAGTGGTGCAATCCGTTTAACAGCGGAAGCGGCACTTAGAACAGGCGCGGGATTGGTCAGCGTTGCAACACATCCTGCTCATGCTGATTATTTAAATTTACAGCGACCAGAACTAATGGTAAGTGCCATTGAGAAAGCAGAAGATGTTTTACCTCTAATTGAACAAGCAACGGTGATTGTTATCGGGCCGGGCTTGGGGAAATCAAAATGGGCGCACGAATTATTATCTTTGGTATTAGAAAGCGATAAACCCAAAGTACTGGATGCGGATGCCTTAAATTTATTAGCAGAGCACCATATTTTACCTGAATCTGCGCATGTGATAGCGCCTCATATCGACAACGATCCTAGAGATGGTAATTGGATTTTGACGCCTCACCCTGCCGAAGCAGCGCGTTTGTTAATAACAAAAACAGCGTTGATAGAACAAGACCGTTATCAAAGCGCAGAATTACTCCAACAACAGTTTGGTGGTGTTTGTGTATTAAAAGGTGCGGGTAGCATTATTGCAGATGGAAAAAAGACAAAGGTTTGTACTACTGGAAATCCGGGCATGGCAAGTGGAGGAATGGGGGATATCTTGTCTGGAATTATTGGCGGACTATTAGCTCAAAAAGAGCCATTAGCGAGTAAAGAGCCGTCAGCGAGTAAAGAGCCATCAGCGAGCAAAGAGCCGTCAGCGAATAAAGAACCATTTCAAGAACTATCTTTATCCAATGTGGCAAGCCTAGGCGTATTTATTCATGGAAAAGCGGGCGACCTTGCAGCAAAACAAGGTGGCGAACGTGGACTGTTAGCGAGTGACTTATTACCTTTTATTAGAACGTTGGTAAATTCCGGTGAATAACATTCATATCAAAGATGAAAAAGCCATGATGCAACTGGGTGGCAAGATTGCTGATCAATTTTC
>CAZMWD010000210.1:2804-4471 GCA_964569685.1 uncultured Cocleimonas sp.
CCGAAGGAGGATTTGAATCTGACTATTTCCCATCAGGGAAATGAGCGTTTAATAGCCGTGAATAAAGGCAAGCTATAGCTAGTACATTGGCAGTATAAACAACAGCTTATAAAGTATTTGTAAAAACAACTTGAATTTCATGTAATAATAGGTTCTACTAGTGGACTAATTAGCATTCCCTATTGAAAGGGCTTTTAATATTGAGGGTGTTGATTTATTAAATAGTAATAACAAGATAGATAGCAATAAATAATCAACAAGCTGGCTATGTTGCGTATTAAATACGCAAAGGATGTATAGTTAGCAAGACATATTGGGGAATATGAACAATAACAGTCAACAGCGTAGAAGCTTTGTACTGAAATTGGCGCAAACATTGGGGGTTGTAGGAACAACTGCCATCGCACCGTCTGCCTTCGCAAAAGGTCGCACGACGCACGCCAGCATTCAGTCAGTTTCACTCAAAAAAACAAATAAAGAACTGAGCCATCTGAGTAAAGAGGGGCAACAGTTGCTTGAATTCGTCTTGGATAAATCGGTCGAGCATTCTATATTCACACTTCATTCTCCTGATCGTATCGTCATAGACTTTAAAAATACACAAACAAAAGCACCGTTAAAGATTACTGGTGGCAAAAAAATCATTAAAGGTATTCGTCAATCATCACGTAATAAAACCGATTTACGTGTAGTGCTTGATCTTACCCAAAAACTTAAAGCAAGTGCCAAGCTAAAAGAAAGCAAGTCTGGTTATTTATTACAAGTAGCCTTAAAATCTAAAGCCACTAAAAAAGCGATTCAGCCAGCCCAAAAAGTCACCAAAGTAGTAAAAGAAAAAGTAGGGCGACGTGTAAGGCGTAAGCCCATGGTGATTGCGGTTGATGCCGGACACGGTGGACGCGACCCCGGAGCAGTCGGTCGTAGAGGCACAAAAGAAAAAGATGTGGTGCTAAAAATAGCCAAACGTTTAGCGGCACACATTAATCGCCAGCCCGGCATGAAAGCAGTGATGATTCGAGAAGGTGACTATTTAGTATCACTACGCAAACGAATTGCTAAAGCACGATCTAAAAAAGCGGATTTATTTATATCACTGCATGCCGATGCAAATCCGAGTCGAAAATTAACCGGCTCTTCTGTTTATATTCTTTCCGAAAATGGAGCTTCAAGCGAAGCAGCGCGTTGGTTGGCAAATAGAGAGAACGCTTTCGAAAAGAAATTAGCAGGGACGCATTTAATGCACAGTAATAAAGCTGTTTCCTCTATGTTATTGGATTTGTCTTTGTCAGATACGATTGATAAGAGCTTGGATTTGGCAAACGGTGTTTTAAAAGAACTGGGCACAATCAATAAATTATTGCGTCGCAGAGTAGAAAGTGCGGGTTTTGTGGTACTTAAATCACCTGATATACCGTCTATTTTAGTTGAAACATCTTTTATCAGTAACCCCGGTGAAGAAAAACGCTTAAAAACAGCTCATTACCAAGAGAAGTTAGCCAAAGCAATTTTGAAAGGCGTTAAGCGTTATCATTTAGCGATGATAGATACAGATCAAGATGATCGGTATGTATAACCTGAGGTCTCAACCTATAACTTAAAAAAAATATTCCTTCGATGTGATTTTGACCGCACTATTTTCATTAATACTGCGGTCTTTTTTTGCTTTT
>CAZMWD010000211.1:0-4437 GCA_964569685.1 uncultured Cocleimonas sp.
ATCAGCGTTACTAATGTCATCAATATAAATAGAAAAGCCAATAGCCCGTGTGCGGTGCTAGTGAGTGCAATAAATGACATCACACCTAGGAAAATACTGGCTAATTGCACATGCAGACCTTTGTAGGCGATGGCAGTTATGCCAACAAGTGTGATTAAGATGAGTGCGATGTTAATCATGGTGATATGCCTGTGAGGTTTTGTGCTATTTACTCTTTTTATCTATAACGTAGAAAGAGTAAGTTTAGACCATAAAAAGAGTGAACGTTCGCTTTTTATTAGATATGAGCGTACTATTATAGTCAAGTAAATTTAGAGCAAGTGTTCTTTTTTGTGATTAAGAAGTAGTTGTAGAGTTAGTATAGTTTCTTTTTGAGGTTTATTTTGTCTGTCGTTGAATATTCACAACATCTGTCTTATTCTGATTTTAAGCGTGAATTTATCTATAAAGGTGAGAGCTTATATTCGCTTATCTTTAATAGAAACAAAGATAAAATTCGCATTAGCAAAGAGAAGTTTGCCGTTAAGAACCTGCGTAAGATTATAGATGCTACGTTTCACCTGAGTTTTAAAATTGGTTTCCAAGCGATGTCGTTACGGGACCTGTCCACCGAAACAGGTTTAAGCATGGGAGGCATGTATTCCAGTATTTCTAGTAAAGAAACCATTGCAATAATGGTTAAAGATGTGGTGGCGCTAGTGTGTGCAGATATTGTCGAAGAATCGCGTCAACAACAAGACCCCGCCATCGCGCTTGAAATATTAGTGCGTGGTTATTTATATGCATCAACAGTAATGCATCACTGGTTTTACTTTCTTTATTTTGAAACCAGAAGCTTACCGCCTGTTGATCAAGAACATTCAAAGAATATTGAATTGACGCAGGTTGAAGAATTAGAGAAACGTATTCAACAGCTAAGTTTAAAGCAAGGCTTAAAAGCAGGTAACGATGTTTGTCATAAATCTGAATTTGTCGCGACCATGGCTTTGTCTTTAATACAGGAACGTTATTTAAAACCGTGGAAATACCATCAAGCGGAAAAAACTATTGATGACTATGCGGATAACTGTTTGCGGTTGATTTATCGGGCGATTTGTGTGGATGAAGACGTGCCTTGTAAAGCAGGTTAAGTCTGTTTTGGCGGGTGGTTTTGTATCAATTTAGTTTGACCCTTTGATTTTCATGTGGGGGGAGACAGAGCAGACACCTTCGGCAATAAGCTTTAGTATCTAATAGGAAAAAGGCACGATCTTCTCATTACTTACAAAAATACCTACATTTAAAAAATCGATTGATTTAATAGAATTAATGAAATTGTTAAATGTTGATTAACAGAGTAATTATAGAGTTGCAACAATTCGTGAATAATAGGAGGTAGTATCATGTCAGAAAATAATAAGTGTCCGTTCAATCATGCGGTTAGCGGTGGTACAACGAACCAAGAATGGTGGCCGAATCAATTACGATTGGATATTCTGCGTCAGCATTCGTCCGAGTCTAATCCGCTAGGTGAAAAGTTCAACTATGCTGAGGAGTTTAAGCGTTTGGATCTCGATGCGGTGAAGAAAGATCTCACCGAATTGATGACTGATTCACAAGATTGGTGGCCGGCTGATTATGGTCACTATGGTCCGCTGTTTATTCGTATGGCTTGGCACAGTACGGGTACTTATCGCACCAGTGATGGTCGTGGCGGTGGCGGGACAGGAAACCAGCGTTTTGCACCACTTAATAGTTGGCCTGATAACGTCAATCTGGATAAGGCGCGCAGGTTGCTTTGGCCGATCAAACAAAAATACGGTCAAAAATTATCTTGGGCTGATTTGATTGTACTGACGGGCAACGTTGCTTTGGAATCAATGGGTTTTAAGACGTTTGGCTTTGCGGGTGGTCGTGAAGACATCTGGGAATCGGAAAAAGACATCTATTGGGGTACAGAGAAAACGTGGCTGGATGACAATCGTTATTCGGGCGATCACGAAGATTTGGAGAACCCGCTTGCAGCGGTTCAAATGGGTTTGATTTACGTTAATCCAGAAGGACCAAATGGTAACCCAGACCCGCTCGCATCCGGACGGGATGTTCGCGAAACATTCGCACGTATGGCGATGAATGATGAAGAGACAGTCGCGCTAACCTGTGGCGGACACACTTTTGGTAAGTGTCATGGTGCTGGCGATGCGGCGTTGGTCGGGGCGGAACCCGAAGCAGCTGATATAGAACAGCAGGGTTTTGGCTGGAAGAGTAGTCACGCTAGTGGTATCGGTGGTGATCAGATCGGTAGTGGTCTGGAAGGTCCTTGGACGCCAACCCCGACGCAGTGGGATAATAGCTTTTTGGATATGCTGTTTAACAACGAATGGGAGCTATCGAAGAGCCCTGCGGGTGCTTGGCAGTGGACACCAACAACCGAGACTGATAGCAATCAAGCTCCCGCTGCGCACGATGCATCAAAACGTGTTCCAATTATTATGACGCAAGCAGATATGGCGATGCGTGTTGATCCAGACTACGAGCCGATTGCGCGTCGTTTCCATGAAAATCCAGATCAATTTGCAGATGCGTTTGCCCGCGCTTGGTTTAAGCTAACCCATCGTGATATGGGGCCACGTTCACGTTATCTTGGCTCAGAAATTCCGGCTGAAGAACTCATTTGGCAGGATCCGATTCCTGAGCTTGACCATGATTTAATCAATGAACAAGACATTGCTAGCCTCAAGAGCAAAATTCTTGATTCCGGCCTGTCTGTTTCCGAACTGGTTTCGACTGCTTGGGCATCGGCTTCTACCTTCCGTGGTTCTGATATGCGAGGCGGTGCAAACGGTGCTCGCATTCGTCTGGCGCCTCAAAAGGATTGGGATGTTAATCAGCCAGATCAATTGGCGAAAGTGTTGCAGGTTCTTGAGGGTATACAGAGTGAATCCGATAACAAGGTTTCTATCGCAGACCTGATTGTGTTGGCAGGTTGCGTAGGTGTTGAGAAAGCAGCGAAGAATGCAGGTCAGGATGTGAGCGTTCCCTTCACGCCAGGTCGTATGGATGCTTCGCAAGAGCAAACTGATGTGGAATCTTTCGCTTTTCTAGAGCCAATCGCAGATGGTTTTCGTAATTATCAGAAGGCTAAATACACGGTTTCGGCTGAGGAATTATTTGTAGATAAGACGCAACTGTTGACATTAACAGCACCTGAAATGACGGTTCTGATTGGTGGTATGCGGGTTATGAATACCAACTCTGGTCAGAGTCAGCACGGTGTTTTAACCGATCAATCAGAGACATTAAGTAATGACTTTTTCGTCAATTTGCTCGATATGGGAGTAGTCTGGAAAGCATCCTCTGCAGATAAAGATGTTTTTGAAGGCAGTGATCGTAAATCGGGTAAAGTGAAGTGGACGGGTACTCGTGTTGATTTGATGTTTGGTTCAAACTCAGAGGCGAGAGCTCTGGCCGAAGTCTATGCTTCGAGTTCTACAGAGCAGTTTATTAATGACTTTGTAGCGGCTTGGGATAAAGTAATGAATCTGGATCGTTTTGATGTAGCCTAGGAGCCTGTCCGAGAACTAGAATCGTAGCGAACTCATCTTATAATATCGGTGTTTTTACGGGGATTTTTAGTTCTTGGACTAGTTTTTTTTAGTTGGAGTTTGTAGAAGCTAGTAATACAAGTACTGCTTTGTTAAACTTCTTTTGTGAGTTGACCGAGCAATCGCGGTTTTAGTCTTTCGGGGCTAAAATCGAGGAAAGTCCGGGCTCCATAGGGTAGGACGCCAGATAACGTCTGGGCAGCGCGAGCTGACGGCTAGTGCAGCAGAGAGAAGACCGCCTTTTTTATCAGTGCGAACTAATGAAAGAGGTAAGGGTGAAAGGGTGCGGTAAGAGCGCACCGTGCAATTGGTAACAGTTGTAGCAAGGTAAACCCCGTCCGGAGCAAGATCAAATAGGGATGCATTAGGCGTGACCCGCGCTGCATCCGGGTAGATCGCTTGAGGTATGCGGTGACGTATTATCCAGATGAATGATTGTTCACGACAGGACCCGGCTTATAGGTCAACTCATCCTTATTTTTCATTTAAAACATCAATAGCATTCTGGATAAGTTCTTTATCGTATTGTTTTAATTCTGGGTCATTCATTGCGTCTGATAGACTAGGTAAAATATTACCTTTTTCTTTCTGAAAAAAAGCAGTTGTTTTATTATCTGCTAATGCCATTACATTGACTAATTTTAACGGTTCATTTCTATTCAGAATAAACTGTTTTATGGAATAATCTACAATAGCTTTTTCTTTTGATTCACCTTTTCTCAGTGAAAGGGAAACTACAAGTTTTAGATTGTTGACAAATGCACTGGTTGCGCTACCGTCTTCTGTAATTGTTCTGCTGTCATATGTTTTAAGTGTTTTCGAAGATGTATCTCTAATTAAAGTCACAGTTTGC
>CAZMWD010000212.1:0-3072 GCA_964569685.1 uncultured Cocleimonas sp.
AAATGAAACTTCCAAATAATATCCCTGCACAGATTAAGCTCGCACTTAAAGAAGACATTGGCACAGGTGATGTGACTGCAGATTTAATCCCAGAAGATGCAATTTCTGTTGCGACTGTCATCTGTCGTGATGATGCAATATTATCGGGTACTGCTTGGTTTGATGAAGTCTTTAAACAGACTGATGATGAAGTAGACGTTATCTGGAATTATAAAGATGGCGACTCCGTAAGTGCAGGTGCAACCTTATGCAATCTTTCAGGAAAATCTCGCGCCCTACTCAGTGGCGAGCGCGCTGCACTTAATTTTGTACAAACCCTTTCGGCAACGGCCACGTTAACGCATCAATATGTTGATGCAATATCAGCACTAAAAACCGAAACAAACACAAAGATTTTAGATACCCGCAAGACCTTACCTAATCTTCGTGATGCGCAAAAATATGCGGTACTTTGTGGTGGCGGACAAAATCATCGTATTGGCTTGTATGACATGATTTTAATCAAAGAAAATCACATTATGGCGGCGGGTTCTATTAGCGAAGCCGTAAAACAAGCAAAAGAATTACATCCAACCATTCAAATAGAAGTTGAAACGGAAAATATGGATGAGTTTCTTGAAGCGACCCAAGCAGGGGCTGACATTATCATGTTAGATAATTTTGACTTAGATGAAATGCGCGAAGCGGTAGAACAAAACAAACGCAAGGGTAGCAATATTAAACTAGAAGCATCCGGTGGCGTCGACCTCGATACCGTTCAAGACATCGCAGCAACAGGTGTTGATTTTATCTCTGTTGGACAAATTACCAAAGATATTTACGCAGTGGATTTATCAATGCGTTTTGAACTTGTTTGACTTGTTGAATTTGTTTAAGTATTCAGAATTAACAGAGGATGATTCAGGAAGAACCTCATCATCTAATCGCTGATATTTCTGTAAAAGATCGGTCGTTGATTCTGCTAATTCCAAGTCACCCGGTATAGTACAATTTAAGGGGACTGCCACAAACTCTTCGGTTTTTTCGGCGCACGCTACACCCATCAATCCCAATAAAACAATCAGTGATAGTCGCATAGTATTCAGCAAAGTATTGGTACTAAGGACTCAGGAGTAAATAACTTACGGAACTTAACTTGCCTTTTTGCCCCAGCTTGAATGATCTAAAATCGTTGCATAGAATGACTATGCGCCTATTTAGATCATCCAATCTGAAACAAAAATTCTGCGTTAAGTTCCGCACCTTATTTAATCCTGAGTCCTAAACATGCTTTTACTTCTCTACCTGTGTCACATCTCGTACTGCACCTTTCGCTGCAGATGTCGCCATCGCTGCATATGCTCTTAACGCTGTGGTAACATGACGTGGGCGCGGTGCGGGCTTCCATGCATCGTCTCCTTTTGCATCCATTGTTGCACGACGTTGATCTAATTCGGCATCACTTAAACGCACCGCAATGGTTCTGTTGGGAATATCAATATCAATGGTATCACCCTCTTCTACTAAAGCGATTGTACCGCCTTCTGCTGATTCTGGTGAACAATGTCCTATGGATAGACCCGATGTTCCACCCGAGAAACGCCCGTCCGTTATTAATGCACAGGCTTTGCCTAGACCCTTGGATTTTAAATAGCTGGTTGGATACAACATTTCTTGCATTCCGGGCCCGCCTTTAGGGCCTTCGTAGAGGATAACGACCACATCACCTGCAATCACATTATCGGCAAGAATCGCCTCAACGGCGGTATCTTGCGACTCAAATACACGCGCTCTACCAGAAAACGTTAAGCTTCCTTCATCCACACCTGCTGTTTTTACAATACAACCTTCTTTGGCGATATTACCGTACAACACGGCTAAACCACCATCTTTTGAATAGGCATGTTCGAGATCACGCACACAACCATTCACTACATCATCATCCAACGACTCCCAGCGTTTATTTTGGCTAAATGCAGTTTGAGTGGGAACATTACCCGGCCCCGCACTATAGAATTTTTTGACTTTATCACTGGGGTTACGACGAATATCCCATATTTCTAAGGCTTCTCCCATTGTTGCCGCATGTACCGTAGAGCAATCAGTGTGCAACATGCCTGCACGTTCCAGCTCACCTAAAATACGGAAAACACCACCAGCACGATGCACATCTTCCATGTGAAATAGCTGTGTAGCAGGTGCGACTTTACTTAAATTAGGAACGATTCTGGATAAACGATCCATATCATCCATGGTAAAATCTACTTCTGCCTCATGCGCCGCCGCGAGTAAGTGCAATACCGTATTGGTCGAACCGCCCATGGTAATATCCAAACACATCGCATTTTCAAAGGCTTTAAAATTAGCGATATTACGTGGCAAGGCACTCTCATCACCCTCTTCATAATAGCGTTTAGTGAGCTTGACGATTTGTCTGCCTGCTTCTAAAAACAGTTCTTCACGATCAGCATGGGTTGCCAACATCGAACCGTTACCCGGTAACGATAAGCCCAACGCCTCAGTTAAACAATTCATCGAATTAGCGGTAAACATGCCCGAACATGAGCCACAGGTAGGGCAAGCCGAGCGTTCCATAGTCATCACATCTTCATCGGATTCATTGGGGTCAGCAGCTGAGACCATTGCATCGACTAAATCCAGCTTAACCACCTGATCTTTTATGATAGCTTTACCCGATTCCATCGGACCACCCGAAACAAATACCACCGGAATATTCAAACGCAATGCGGCATTTAACATGCCCGGTGTAATTTTATCGCAATTCGATATACACACCAGCGCATCAGCACAATGTGCGTTCACCATATATTCAACCGAATCGGAAATAATCTCGCGCGAAGGCAAGCTGTACAACATACCATCGTGACCCATCGCGATACCATCATCGACCGCAATGGTATTAAATTCTTTAGCCACACCGCCGGCTCTTTCAATTTCACGCGCAACCAGTTGCCCCATATCTTTTAGATGGACATGCCCCGGTACAAACTGCGTAAATGAATTGGAAACCGCAATAATCGGTTTACTAAAATCATCATCCTTCATGCCGGTAGCGCGCCATAATGCGCGCGC
>CAZMWD010000212.1:3172-4418 GCA_964569685.1 uncultured Cocleimonas sp.
TATTCTAACCTTGATTTATGCGTATTTGTACCTATCATATAAGAATAATCTTATTTCAAGGAGAAACCTGATGAAAATCAGTATTAACGTAGAAAACATCCGTTGTGGCGGTTGTGCCAATACCATTACGAAAAAACTGAAAACGACCGCAGGCATCAATGATGTCGAGATTGCTATCGAAGATCAAATAGTGACGATTGATGCTGATGATGAATCGGTACGTTCTAGCGCAGTCGAAGCACTACTTGCAATGGGTTATCCTGAGCAAGGTTCTGTTGAAGGTTTAGAAGCGCTCAAAGGTAAAGCAAAATCGGTCGTGAGTTGTGCGATTGGTAAAGTAAGTTAGTAAGTGAAGTTAAAATCAATAGAATTAGCTTTAAAATGCAACATAAACTGTTGATAATATCATATATATTTTTAAATTATCCAACCGTTTAAGTAACTCATATCCTGTTTTTTTTAGTTTAGTGACAGTATCATGTGTAACTCAAACGACGATGGAACATATAAAAGTGATCCCCTTTCTTGCCCGTTCAAATCCCCCAGATTTACTTCAACAATGTCCAAAATAATACTATTTAATAAACCCTTTGGTGTACTCACCCAATTTACAGATGCTGAAAGCCGTCCTACTTTGGCGGATTATATAAAAGATAAAAACGTCTATGCCGCAGGTCGCTTGGATAAAGACAGTGAAGGTTTATTAATTTTAACCGATGATGGCAAACTACAACACCGCATCGCCCACCCCGATAAAAAAATGAGCAAGACCTATTGGGTACAAGTGGAAGGCGAACCCAATGAGACAGATTTAGATAAATTACGGACAGGTATTGAGCTTAAAGATGGCATCACCCAACCTGCAAAAATAAAACGCATGGAAGAACCTTATCTTTTATGGAAACGTGACCCACCCGTTCGAGTACGAAAAAATATCCCCGATAGTTGGCTGGAAATTACCATTAGCGAAGGAAAAAACCGACAAGTCAGACGTATGACAGCGGCGATTGGCTACCCTACTTTGCGATTAATTCGTTATCGGGTTGGATCATGGACGATTGATGGGCTGGATAATGGAGCTTGGAAAGTTTTTAAGGTCTAAGAATTTAGCCACGGAATACACGGAATTACACAGAAAAAAAGAGACTCTTATTCGCTTTATTGAGCTAAAACCACCTTTAAATAATAGCATTTACCATGAAGAGCATAAAGTGGCTTGTCTTTTCTTCATGTCCTTCATGTCCTT
>CAZMWD010000213.1:0-4412 GCA_964569685.1 uncultured Cocleimonas sp.
CAGGATATAGAAAATGAATTTAACGCAGCTAGACTTAATGATGCTAGTAGTGTTCAAGGTGAGAAATTAAAAATGCCTAGCCAAGCTGTTTGGGATTCATACTCCGATTCTAAAAAGGCACTTTACCTTATCAATAGTGAACGATGTGCTCGTGGAATTCGTCCCTATGAAGGTATTGCTCCCGAGGTTGTAGTATCACCCGCGCAAACGTATGCTGACTACTTGGCAATTAATAATGTGTTCGGTCATCAAGAAGATGGACGAACGGTTTGGCAGCGTTTAACTCAAGATGCTGGCGTTGTAGTGGGTGCTAATGCAGATTTCTTTAGCTATGGGGAAAACCTTGCCTTTGTGAGTCGTGCAAGTACAGGGGCATTTCCTGTCATCCATGAGGCTGTTGTCAGATCTATTTATGGCTACCTATATGACGATAGAGATGATACGTTAAATTCAAATACAGGGATTGCAAGCTATGGACATCGTGTTTTTGTTCTGGCAACAGGGTTAAATGAAAACTCGGGCGTTGAGAATCAAGAAGGTCTTATTGGATTAGGTAGAGCTGAAATTCAGGCGGTGGTTAATTTTAATGGTACTAATTTTAATCAGACAAAAGTCTACTCCGTGATGAATGCTTTCGACCCCAGTGAAAACTGGGATATGAGTAATATACAATCAGTAGACATAGTAGCACCTGATGATTGTTTGTCAGGTTATGTTTCTACCCCTCCTGATGAAAGTGGTTTGACCTGTACGATAGATGACTCGCCACAGTAATTCGCAAAATAACTTGAGGCACTAGCGGGAATTCTGTTAGAATCCCCGCTCTTCGCTTTTTTGAGTAAAAGAAGCGAATAAAACAAAACGTATCAGAATACATTACACATATATAAGAGAGATCTTCCCATGAAGGCCGATATACATCCAACATACAACCAAGTCGTTTTTCAAGACCTTGCGAGTGACTTTAAAACACTGACACGCTCAACGCTTTCTTCAAAAGAAACCATTAAATGGGAAGATGGCAATGAGTATCCACTCATTAAAGTGGATATTTCTAGTGGTTCTCATCCGTTTTACACCGGTAAGCAGAATACTAATACAACGGCTGGCGCGATTGATAAGTTTAACCAGCGTTACGGTAGAAAATAAAGTTCGATCTAGTTCTAATCTTTGATGTGTGATGCAATAGTATTATTATCGACGATTAAAAAGATAGAGGTTTTAAAAAAAGCACTCAGTTTGGGTGCTTTTTTTGTGTCTGTTGTTTTAGTTAGCGTACTGATCATTGTTGCTAGTGGTTTTAATAATAGTGCTTATGCAAGTACTTGTTCATCTAGTCGTGTTGCAGGTTCATTTGAAGAAGCCAAAGTAAAATGGGTTTACGATGGTGATACGCTGTTATTAACCGATAAACGAAAAATTAGAATCATCGGTATTGATACACCCGAAGTAAAACATCATCGGCAATCAGGGCAAGCTTACGGGGCAAAAGCCAGAGAAGCCTTACGTGAATTATTAAAGAAACATAAGTATCGTGTATTGTTAAAATTTGGCTCAGAAAGAAAAGACCGTTACCAACGCTTGCTTGCGCATGTTTATCTACCTGATCAAACTAATATCTCTACTTGGTTGCTGGAAAAAGGCTTTGCGAAAACCTTATCTATTCCGCCTAATATTCAGTTGGCAGATTGTTATAAACAGGCAGAGCGTGTGGCACAACGCCAATCCTTGAAAATATGGCGTCTTAAACGCAATCAATTAAAATCAATCGCTACTTTGCGTCCAAGGCATAAAGGCTATGTTCGTTTAAAAGCAACAGTTCATAGCGTCAAAAATACTAAAAAAACACGCGTGATTGAACTTGATAGTGATTCGGGTAGTCCTATTTTCATCAAGATTAGAAAGAAGCATTTAAAGTATTTTAAACATATTGCATTTAATAAATTAATAGACAGAAAGATTAAAGTAACTGGTATGATTAAGAAACGTCGCAAGAAACGTGTTTTATATTTGAGTCATCCGTCGCAGCTGGAAATAATCCCCATAAATCGAATTGAACCTACAATCAAATGGAGTTTGAAAAATGAAGGTTAAAATATTATCAGTAAGCTTATTATTAAGTTCTGTATTAGCAATGACAGCTTGTTCTGTAAACCCTGTTTCGGGAAAGAAAGACTTTACCTTGATGTCGGAACAGCAAGAAATCTCCATGGGAGCACAGGCGCATAAAAGTATTATGAAGCAAAAGAAGCGCTACAATAATGCAGCGTTACAAGCCTATGTGAATGGTATTGGTCAACAGTTAGCGAGGCAAAGCCACCGCAGCAATATCAAATTTACCTTTACCATTTTGGATGATCCGATGGTGAATGCATTTGCACTACCGGGTGGTTTTGTTTATATCACAACAGGCATGATGGCTTATCTAAATTCTGAAGCAGAGCTTGCGGGGGTGTTAGGGCATGAAATAGGGCATGTTACCGCACGTCATGGTGTTAAACAACAAAGTGCGGGTGTAGCAAGTGCTGTACTTGTGAGTATTTTGACTAATAAAACGGGTGCTTCATCAGGCAAGCAATTTAATCAATTAGGTACGGCATTAGTGCGTGGCTATGGACGTAAGCACGAATTACAATCTGATCGTTTAGGTGCTGAGTATTTAGCGAAAATAGGTTACTCACCCGAAAGTATGATTGATGTGGTGAGAACCTTAAAAGCACAAGAGCAGTTTGCCATTTATCAAGCAAAGAAAGAAGGTAGAAAACCACGGGCGTATCACGGTGTTTTTGCAACGCACCCAGATAATGACTTACGTTTAAGAGAGATAATTAGCGCGGCGAATCGGTTTAAATCAGCGGGCACACGTGCTGAGAATCGTGATGGTTATTTACGACGCATTAACGGCTTAAAATACCGAATTAGTAAAAATAAGTATGGTCGTATTGTCGTTGGAAAAGCAGCGCCACGTGGGGTTACTTTTGCTGCTTTAGCAAAACAGAGCAAGGTGGATGAACAGCGTTTGCGTTTATTAAATGGTAAGTTTCCTAAAGGGCAGCCTGTATACGGTCGACTTGTGAAATTAATCCAGTAAATCTGTTAGTTAAGGATATATATAATGACTGTTGATAATGATTCGACATTAAAAAAAGAAGCACTTGAGTACCATTTAAAGCCTAAGCCTGGGAAGATTGCGACTGAAATAACCAAACCTACAGAGACGCAAAAAGATTTATCTCTGGCCTATACGCCGGGGGTTGCAGAACCGGTTAAAGAAATCGCCAAAGACCCAGAAAATGCGTATAAATATACGGCAAAGGGCAATCTTGTGGCAGTAATAACAGATGGCACAGCTGTATTAGGTTTGGGTAATGTCGGCGCATTAGCGGGTAAGCCCGTGATGGAAGGTAAAGGTGTTTTATTCAAACGATTCGCGGATATTGATGTATTTGATATTGAAGTAGAAGCACCCTCAATCGAATCATTTATTCAAACAGTGGAGAATATAGCGCCAACATTTGGCGGAATAAACCTTGAAGATATTAAAGCGCCTGAATGTTTTGAAATAGAACGTATTTTGGAAGAAAAACTAGATATACCGGTATTTCATGATGATCAGCACGGAACGGCTATTATTATTGCGGCAGGTTTATTGAACGCACTAGAAATAAAAGATAAAAAACTCGAAGATGCCAAAATTGTCTGTTTGGGTGCGGGTGCTGCGGGTATTGCTTCTATGCAAGTATTAACATCGCTAGGTGCAGATAAAAATAATTTGTTTATGCTCGACAGAGGAGGGGTGATTCATTCTGGTCGGGATGATCTCAATAAATATAAACAAGAATGGGCAAACGAAACTGACAAACGAACATTGTTAGATGCATGTACTGATGCGGATGTATTTATCGGTTTATCAGGCCCTAATTTAATGAGTGTAAAAGCATTAAAAGCAATGGCACCTGATCCTATTGTGTTCGCTTTATCTAATCCAGATCCGGAAATTGACCCTGCGGTAGCACGTAAAGCTAGGCCCGATATAATTATGGCAACGGGGCGTAGTGATTACCCTAATCAAGTGAATAATGTGCTCGGTTTTCCTTTTATTTTTCGTGGTGCATTAGATGTGCGTGCGACTCACATTAATACAGAGATGAAAATGGCAGCAGTGAAAGCGCTTGCTGAGATTGCCAAAGAGCCTGTGCCAGATGTTGTTTTAAAAGCTTATAATAAAGATTCGATGGAATTTGGGTCTGAATATATTATTCCGACACCACTTGATCCACGATTGCGTGAACGAATTCCTGCAGCAATATCAAAAGCTGCGATTGATAGTGGCGTTGCTTCTATTGATAAATGCTAAGGTTCTATGAATAATCTAGGTGGGTTTAAGGTTGTTTTGAAAAGCTAATCTATAT
>CAZMWD010000214.1:0-4402 GCA_964569685.1 uncultured Cocleimonas sp.
GGACTATTAATACGAACCAAATTATTTTTTGAACAAATCCAACGTATACTAAAAAACAAATAGCCTGTAGAATACGCCACCTTAATTCTTATACACCTCGGACTTTCCTTTGATTTCTACAGCAAACATCACCATGCAATTTGGCTCAGAGCCTCTTTTTGAAAATATTTCGGCTAAATTTGACAACGGTAATCGCTACGGCTTAATCGGTGCAAATGGCTGTGGTAAGTCGACGCTAATGAAAATAATGAGCGGTGAGCTAGAACCAACTTCGGGCAATATATCGGTTACTCCGGGTGAAAAACTGGGCATTTTGAGTCAGGACCAGTTCGCTTTTGAACAGGTGAGCGTGATTGATGCAGTGATTATGGGCGACAGAGAGCTGTGGGAAATCAAGTGCGAGCGTGAGCGTATTTACGGCTTGCCAGAAATGTCGGATGCCGATGGCATAAAAGTGGGCAACCTAGAAGCTGAATTTGCCGAGATGGATGGCTACACCGCAGAAAGTCGCGCAGGTGACATTTTGCTCAATGCAGGCATCGAAGAGGCACTACATTTTGGCTTAATGAGTGAAGTAGCGCCCGGTCGTAAGTTACGTGTATTACTCGCGCAAGCCTTATTCGCCAACCCCGATATTTTGTTATTGGATGAGCCGACCAATAACTTGGATATCGACACGATTAACTGGTTAAGCACTGAGCTAAATAAACGCGCTTGCACCATGGTGATTATCTCGCACGATAGACACTTTTTAAATTCAGTCTGTACCCACATGGCGGATATTGACTATGGCGAGCTACGCATCTACCCCGGGAATTACGAATATTTCCTTGAAGCATCAAGCTTGATACGCGAACAGTTACTCGCAGGTAACAGTAAAAAGAGTGCTGAAATTGCAGAACTACAAGACTTCGTAAACCGCTTTGGCGCGAATGCCTCTAAAGCCAAACAGGCGAGTTCTCGTGCTAAAAAGTTGGATAAAATTAAGCTAGATGATGTTAAGTCATCTAGCAGAAAGACACCCATCCTTAATTTTTCGCAACATAAAAAATTACACCGTAATGCCTTGGTAATCGAAGAATTGTCGCATGGCTTTAATGGCGAGCCACTGTTTACCAGTAATGATGTCATCCTTGATGCAGGCTCACGCGTGGCAGTGCTAGGTGATAACGGCACGGGTAAAACAACTTTTCTACGTTGCTTAATGGACCAATTCACGCCAAACGGCGGTAGCTATAAATGGTCTGAAAATGCAGTGGTTGGCTATTGCCCACAAGATAATACGCAAGACTTTGATAACGACCTGACCCTGTTCGACTGGATGATGCAGTGGCGTACCCCCAAGCATGATGATCTAAAGGTTCGCGGTTTATTAGGGCGTTTATTGTTTACCGAAGACGACTTTAATAAGAAAGCCAAGGTCTGCTCAGGTGGTGAGAAAAACCGTTTGTTGTTTGGCAAACTGATGATGCAAGACACCAATGTGTTAATTTTAGATGAGCCAACCAACCACATGGACATGGAAGCCATTGAAGCGTTAAATAACGCACTAAAAGACTATGAAGGCACGCTGATTTTTGTCAGCCATGACCGTGAGTTTGTATCAACACTTGCCAACCGTGTACTGGAAATTAAAGATAATAAAATGACGGCGTTTGAAGGCACTTATGATGAATACCTAGACAATAGAAGGGAAAATCAAAGGTTAGCATAAAACCCTCTATTTATTAAATAGCGGTAGGTTGGGCTGACGGTAGGAAGCCCAACATGGTTCAGTTTTAATCAACTCCGTTGGGCTTCGTGCCTCAGCCCAACCTACAGCACGGATGTACAAGTATGAGTGAAGAAAATTCTCAAGAAGAAAAGCAGAATCAGGAAAACCCATACTTAAACAACCCACTACACGGCGTTGGTTTAAAAACGGTATTGCAAGAACTAGTCAGCCACTATGGCTTTGATATTCTTTATGCTTATTTGAATATTAACTGCTTTAGGGTGAATCCTAGTCTTGCTGCCAGTGAGAAGTTTTTGAAAAAGACAGACTGGGCGCGTGAAAAAGTCGAAGTATTTTATTTGTACCAGTATAAAAATTTACCCGCTGTCTCTTCCGAGCAGTTTACATTACCGCCCAGAGAACGCATTGTGCCAGAACATCACAAGTCGCAAGAGCCAGCGGTATTAAGCATTGAGGATGGTGAGCGTTTGCAAGAGAAGCGCGCTAAGAATGTTGCTAGTCGAAATAGTAATAAAGGGTCGAGTAGGCAATATAACGAGCGACGTAATGCAAAGAATGCGGGGCATTATAAATCTAGTGATCGCTCTAGTAAAAAATCTCATGATGATTCGGGTGAGAGTAAACCTACTCCTGCAGAAGACCCTTGGGGAAATTTTAAAGGAGGGAAGTAATTCTTTAATGGAATTTGTTGGGCTTCCTATCGTCAGCCCAACCTACCGCGCTAGAATATTGCTTATTCTAGTATTTATTTGCATATTTCTGATTCAATTTCGACAATAGCAAAAACGTCGAAGGTAGTCCTACCTCTCAATTCTGAATACACAAAAGTAGCCAAATAACCTTCACCCGAGCTCTTCAACAGAAAAGCATCACTGTAGAAGCGACGAAGAACTTCAACGCCAAGCTCTTCAATCTCAAACTTAATCCGATTAGCTTTAGTTAAGTTATTACAAAAAATGCTATATTTTTTTGTTACTCTACTTTTTTCTACTTCAAGAGAGATAAAAGCATCACTCTCAATATTAAGCACATCAACCCACTTAAAATTACCTTTTTCAGAGAGCTTAATCACAATTTTCTGTTTTTGTACATCAAACAATAATGCGGAATAATTTTTTATTCTACCTTCCATTCTTTGCTCCAAAAACAACGAGACAAAGTTACTTTTCTGTGTAGATTCCAATAGATTTGTATCATCATAACCAGTATTTAAGTCTAAATATAAAACATCGTTTATTTCAGCCCCAATAGTAGCAAGTTTGACGGAACTGCCTTTCGTGGTGATACTTTCAACTAGGAAGAGAAATGTTTCATCTTGTAGAAACAAACCGTCTTTTATTGACAAAATTGAATCAAGTTTTAACGTTTTTTTCTTAATCATAGCAACAGGATTTTCTACGCTGTATTCGTAAACATTTAACTCCATTGAATTACCAACAGTAATAAATACATAAACTTTATCATTTAAATAATATACAGAATTTATTTTCTTATCACTTGGGATTTCCCTTATCTCGAATGACTTGAATTGATCCTTAAATTCCAATAGGTTTATTTTTTCATCATTTACCAAACTCAAAATTGGATTACCTTTAGCTGTAAAACCAATATTTCCAATTTTAACTTTTTTGGAATTAGTCAGAAAATCAAGTTGTAAAGAGTCAAACCGACCATTTACTCCGATTTTTAATAATTTATATTCAACTTTTTTACTCAGCCGATCTGTTTTTTTATACAGGATAAATATTTCATCACTTATAGGATTATTTATTTTTTCAACATGAATCTCTACCCCAACATAAGAATCTTTAAATAATGGACTAAACGCCGCAGTTTTAGCATCTGTACATCCACTCAATAAGAACATCAAAACAAATAGAAAGCTCCTTCTAATTTGTATAAAAACTCTCATTAATAATAATCCTTCACAAAAAAATTAAGGGTTTCCACAGCATAAACAATACTGTGTTTTTAACGATATTTCAGTTCAAAAGTAGAAAAAATATGCTATCTACAAGAAGAAAACCTTTAGGATTCTTTTTTAGCTCTGTTCCTGTTGCTAAAAATATATTCGTATCATTAAAACTACCTAAAACGACTTGCCCAAAGACTATTGACTGCTTTTTATCATTTTTTAAATCTAAACTTATATTTACCACTTTATCATCTTTCAAAACCGAAAATCCTAAGCTAGGCTTACCTTTGATTTTTTTTTTGCATATGATGACAAGTATGAACCAGCGCGGTAGGTTGGGCTGACGCTAGGAAGCCCAACAAATCCCAAACCTAATCAATTCCGTTGGGCTTCGTGCCTCAGCCCAACCTACGCCAATTAATAAGTTATTGATTATAAACTATATTGATGTGTTACGCTGAGACTATGCAATACAGGCGCGCGGATATTAAAGGTGGAAGTTATTTTTTCACACTCAACTTGGCAGATCGCCAAAATACCTTGCTTGTGGACGAATTTAATAAACTACATGCCAGTATTAATAAGGTCAAACAGCGTCATCCCTTTATTCTCGATGCACTGGTTGTGTTGCCAGATCATCTACATTTGATGATCACGTTACCAGAGGATGATAATGATTTTTCTACCCGCTTAATGTTGATAAAATCTGGGTTTTCCCGTCAGATACCTAAGACGGAGAAAATTAACCCTAG
>CAZMWD010000215.1:0-4385 GCA_964569685.1 uncultured Cocleimonas sp.
ATGACCCCAGCAAAGAGAATGCATAATCGTTTGGAGCGATTACAAGGACATTTAGAAACAGAAAACCCTATTCTTGTTTCGGTGGTTGGACGTTATAGAGAAATGGATGTTATTTCTCAAAAAATTGGTTTGATTGATGCTGATGATTCTTATGCGACCAAAATCTCATGGTGGCCACTTATTTCTATATTGGGTACGTTTTCTTCCGGAAAATCGAGTTTTATAAATTCTTATTTACGTTTGCCGATGCAAAATACGGGAAACCAAGCAGTCGATGATCGTTTTACGGTAGCAACATTTAGTAGTGATGATGATATTCGTACTTTACCTGGTATTGCATTGGATGGTGATCCTCGTTTCCCTTTTTATCAAATAAGTGAAGACATCGAAAAAGTAGTGCAGGGTGAAGGTGCAAAGATAGATAATTATCTGCAAATGAAAACTGCTCCCAGCGAAAAATTACGCGGTAAAATCTTAATTGATTCTCCGGGTTTTGATGCAGATGAACAGCGTAAAGCAACCTTAAAAATTACCGACCATATTATTGATTTATCCGATCTTGTACTTGTTTTCTTTGATGCAAGACACCCAGAACCCGGTGCTATGCAAGATACTCTTGAGCATTTAGTGCGCGGTGCGCAACGACGTAATGACAGTAGTAAATTTCTCTTTATACTCAATCAAATAGATACCTCTGCCAAAGAAGATAACATGGAACAAATAGTCGCTGCATGGCAAAAATCATTAGTGCAAAGTGGTTTAAATACAGGGCGTTTTTATGTCATATTTAATAAAGATTTAGCAACGCCTGTTGCCGATAAATCGGTTTGGAATCGCTATGTTACTAAGCGTGATGAAGACTATGCAGAAATAACCAAACGCATGGATGATATTAATATTGAACGTATTTACCGCATTATTGGCAGTATGGAGTCATTGACTAATCAGGTAGAACAACAAGCTATTCCGCAAATACAAATGGCAATGAAACGTTGGCGAAAACGTGTGTTGATTACGGATGCTGTTATTATTCTTCCTTTGTTGGCAGGTTTGGTATTCTTGTCGGTTATTGCGGGTTACTGGCAAGGCTTTAGTTTTAATCCACCTTGGCCTTCATCTGTCACCGGAAATAAGTGGTTAGTACTTGCGCTAACTGCCTTAATACCATTGTTTGCTTTTTTATTACACATGCTGATACGCAGTAAACTTGCGAAAGGTGTTGCTAAAAAACTAATGACAGATGAACCCTCAGGTAATATTTCAACCGCTTTTATGAAAAATACGCGATGGTGGCGTAGTATTTTCAGAAAAAATCCTGTGGGTTGGAGTGGTAGAGTTCGCTCACGTCTTGATGGTATCCGAAGTGATATTGATGAGTTTGTTCAAGCATTGAACGATCGTTATACACATCCTGTTGATTCTACGACTGATGATAAGAGTGCATAATCTAGTTAGTTTAACTCCTAAAAACTAAATATAAGCCACGTAAATAAATCTAAAATATTGGAGAAAAATCTGTGAGCAATAGTCGATCTCAATCATTATTCGAAAAAGCACAAAAAACCATACCCGGCGGCGTTAATTCCCCCGTGCGGGCATTTAAAAGTGTGGGTGGTACGCCCCTATTTATAGAACGTGCTGAAGGTGCTTATTTGTATGATGTCGATGGTAATCAATATATTGATTATGTAGGCTCTTGGGGGCCAATGATTGCAGGACATGCAAACCCTGAGGTGATAACTGCCGTTAAAGAAGCGGCAGATAAAGGTTTAAGCTACGGTGCGCCAACTGAAATCGAAATAGAAATGTCACTGCGTATTTGTGAATTAGTCCCCTCTATCGAAATGGTTCGGATGGTGAGTTCTGGCACAGAAGCAACCATGTCTGCTATTCGTTTAGCGCGTGGTTTTACTGGCAGAGATAATATCGTTAAATTTGAAGGGGGGTATCACGGACATGGTGACTCTTTATTAGTTAAAGCAGGCTCTGGCGCATTAACGTTTGGTGAGCCTAATTCGCCGGGTGTGCCAGCAGATTTGGCAAAGCATACGTTGACTTTGGATTATAATGACCCACAACAAGTGCGCGATTTATTCAATAAAATGGGCAATGATATTGCCTGTATTATTGTAGAGCCGGTTGCGGGTAATATGAATTGTATCCCCCCTGTTGATGGATTTTTAGAAACATTAAGAGAGGTGTGTGATGACTCTGGTGCCTTATTGATTTTTGATGAGGTGATGACCGGCTTTCGTGTCGCATTAGGTGGTGCTCAGGCTATTTATAATATCAAACCCGATTTAACAACGCTGGGTAAAATCATTGGTGGAGGAATGCCGGCGGCTGCCTTTGGTGGGCGTAAAGACATTATGCAAAAACTTTCCCCCGTTGGCCCTGTTTATCAGGCGGGGACACTCTCTGGTAACCCATTAGCGATGACAGCGGGTTTAAAAATGCTGGAGATTATTGGACGAGATGGTTTTTATGAAGATTTAACATTGAAAACGCAAAACTTTGTCAGCGGTATGCTAAAAGTGGCCAATGATAATGGCGTAGCGCTTACCAGTAATCAAGTGGGTGGTATGTTTGGTTTGTTTTTTAGTGATGAAGAAAAAATTGTAAACTTTGATCAAGTTTCTGCATGTAATATTGAGTATTTTAATCAGTTTTTCCATGCGATGTTAGCATCAGGTGTTAATTTAGCACCTTCTGCGTATGAGGCGGGTTTTTTATCGAGTGCACATAGCCAAGAAGATATTAATCTGACTATTGAAAAGGCTTCTAATGCGTTTTCGAACTTAAAATAAGGCTAATTGTTTTTTGTTTCCTAATTGTTATATTTTTTAAGTAATTAAAAAACATAAAGAAATTCATTTCATCTGGAACTTTTAAGGAGATTAGCACTCTTACTGGTAGAGTGCTAAAATAGCGCAACGTTATCAGGGAGCAATTTAATATGACGACTAACACATTAGCGGTGAATACAGAAATGACAACAGTAATAGCAAACAAGGATACAAGTAATATATCTGTAGCCAGAACTATTCCAATGACGATGCCTGTACTTTCAGGAAGTTTGGAAAGCTATATGCAATCAGTTCGAGAGATTCCTGTTTTAGAAAAATCAGTAGAACGGGCACTGGGTGTTGATCTTAGAGAAAATAATGATCTTGAAGCAGCCAGTAAGCTGATTATGCATAATCTGCGTTTTGTTATTAAAGTAGCACGTGGTTATGGCGGTTATGGTTTGCCACTAGCTGATTTAGTTCAAGAAGGTAATGTGGGATTAATGAAAGCGGTAAAACGTTTTGATCCATCTGTTAATGTACGATTGGTTTCATTTGCAGTTCACTGGATTCGTGCAGAAATTCATGAGTTCATTCTTAAGAATTGGAAAATCGTAAAAGTTGCAACCACTAAAGCGCAACGTAAATTATTTTTTAATCTGCGTACCAAGAAAAAACGTCTAGCATGGATGAATCAATCAGAAGTCGATTCTATTGCATTTGATCTGGGTGTAACCAGCAAAGATGTGCTTGAAATGGAAAAGCGCATGAGTGGACAGGATATAGGTTTTGATCTTGGTGTAGATGACGATGATGAGAAGTCTTATTCTCCAAGTCACTATTTACAAACAGATGTAATTGATCCATCCGAGAATGCAGAAGCATCTGATTGGGATAATCATACAAAGACCTTGTTTCAGAATGCGTTGGTAACCTTGGACGATCGCAGTAAAGATATTTTATCCAGTCGTTGGTTGGTGGATAAAAAAGCAACGTTACAAGATCTTGCAACAAAGTACGGTATTTCTGCAGAGCGTATTAGGCAAATTGAAAATAATGCAATTATTAAATTAAAAGCGGCTGTTACTGCTTAGGTTTAATATAAGCACTGTACAAAAAAACCGCATGTTTGCGGTTTTTTTGTTTACTGATTTTGTCGATGTTGTGTGATTGCTTGTATATAATGGAAAGGTTCGTTTCTTAAAATTTAATGAAATATACTATAGCGCATGAGTAGTAAACAAAAACCCACTAATAAATCTGCAGAAGAATTAAAGCCACTTGATTTTGAAGCGGCGATGAATGAGTTGGAAGCATTAGTTTCTCACTTGGAATCAGGTGACTTGCCGCTGGAAATTTCTTTGCAAGAGTTTGAAAAAGGTATTCAATTAAGTAGACGTTGCCAAAAAGCACTGAATAATGCAGAACAACGTGTAAAGGTACTGCTTGATGACCAAGAGCAAGATTTTCAGTCTGTTACAGAGTAATAGCTAATACCTAGTAGTTACAAATTATGAACGATAAGTTAGCAGAGTATCAACAACGTGTAGAGGCATTATTAAGTCGCTTTTTACCTTTAGACTCTAACGCTAAATCTAA